>NZ_CAKROJ010000119.1 GCF_934372025.1 uncultured Blautia sp. | reverse complement strand
GAAGAATAAAGGAACAGGATTTGTGAAGGCGGCCAGCCCGGAAATCTGCAGGTTTACGGAGTTGTAGTCTTTATCTATATGAAAAACTCGGGTTTGTCGTATAGATATAGATAGCACTTCTCCAGACTCTATACAGGGATTTTGCGAACAGATCTTATTCCTTTCAGAAAATAAAGGAATAAGATTTATATGAATGACAAAAAAACAACTTATCGTGAACATACAGATATGGAAAACACATTGAAGCTTCGTCAGGTACTGGCGACGCTTCCTCCATTTTGCAGAGATTATTTTCGGGCAATCGACACAACAACAACTGCAAAAACAAGAATTTCTTATGCCTATGACATTCGAATCTTTTTTCAGTTTCTTCTGGATGAAAATCCTGCATTTAAGGATTATTCGATGACTGACTTTACGGTTGATGTTCTTGACCAGATCAAGGCCGTTGATCTTGAGGAATATCAGGAATATCTGAAATTATATCAGTCCGGGGACAAAACTGAAACAAATGGGGAACGCGGCCTGAAACGAAAGGTTTCTGCTCTGAGAAGTTTTTATGCTTATTATTATAAGCGTGAAATGATCCAGACCAATCCCACCGTTCTGATCGATGTTCCCAAGATCCACGAAAAAAGCATCATCCGTCTGGATACAGATGAGGTTGCCATGCTCCTGGATTACATTGAACATTGCGGAGACACACTTACCGGTCAGAAACGTGTATTCTATGAAAAAACAAAAGAACGCGATCTTGCGATCGTTACTCTCCTTCTTGGAACGGGAATCCGTGTTTCTGAATGTGTCGGACTGGACATTGAAGACGTAGACTTTAAAAATAACGGAATTAAGGTCACCCGAAAAGGTGGAAATGAAATGGTTGTTTATTTTGGTCCGGAGGTAGAAAAAGCTCTCAGAAGATATCTGGAGGTTCGTGAAGGAATCACTCCTCTGGCCGGTCATGAGCACGCTCTCTTCTATTCTGCCCAGCGAAAACGAATTGGTGTGCAGGCAGTTGAGAATATGGTCAAAAAATACTCCAGGCAGATCACAACAACCAAAAAAATCACGCCTCATAAGCTGCGCAGTACCTATGGTACCGCACTGTACCAGGAAACGGGCGATATTTACCTTGTAGCGGACGTTCTGGGGCATAAGGATGTGAATACTACCAAGAAGCATTATGCGGCCTTAGACGATGCCAGACGGCGTCAGGCAGCTACTGCTGTTAAATTAAGAGAAGATTAAAAGAAAAGCAGGCAGAATGTACTTTAAACAAATACGTTCTGCCTGCTTCTGGATTTATCGGTTTCCTGTTCGAATTCGAACTCTCTCAGCTGTGAATGATTTCTGGATCATCCGGCAAGCTGAAGAACCTCGATCAGGAAGATCCAGCTTAATCCATAATAAGAAATAACAGCTACAAGGTCATTGATGGTTGTGATCAGAGGACCGGAAGCAACTGCCGGGTCAATATGGATCTTTTTGAAAAATAATGGAATGCAGGTACCTACGGCACTGGAAATCAGCATTGCAAGAAGCAGGGATAAACCAATACATCCGGATACTGCATAGGCAAATATAAGAGTTTT
>NZ_CAKROJ010000118.1 GCF_934372025.1 uncultured Blautia sp. | reverse complement strand
TGCATTCCGGAATTTTTTTCTCCTCAGCCTCTTCTCCGGACAGCCCTTCTTCCTTTAATCTCTTATAAAAGCTTTCTCTGGAGACACTTAATTTCTCTGCTATATCCTGATTGTCTTCGTATTTTCTGCCCGCAAAAAGAGCTTCTTCGATGGTGTCTGCCTCTTTCTGATACTCTTCCTCCAGCCACTGGCAGAATTTCTCATCATCGTCCATATCAGGCATATCCAGGAACATATCATCTATCTGATTGTCTTTCTGCTCTTTCTCAAACTCTTTTTTCATGATCTTATCTCTTTCTTGACAATTCTTCCCCGGTAGTTCATAGTTATTGGTAATAATACAATTACTGTTTACAGTAACATCATGATTTTTCAGGAGGTTTTCCCTATGAAACATATTGTTCTTACCGGCGGCGGTACAGCCGGACACGTTACACCAAACATCGCTCTGATCCCGACGCTCAAGGCTGCCGGATATCAGATTTCCTATATCGGATCTTACGAAGGTATCGAGCGTAAGCTCATCGAAGAACTGGGCATTCCATATTACGGAATTTCCTCAGGTAAGCTGAGACGTTACTTCGACCCTAAGAACTTTTCTGATCCTTTCCGGGTGTTAAAGGGGTTCCATGAAGCCAAAAAGCTTCTCAAAAAACTGAAACCCGATGTAGTCTTTTCCAAGGGAGGATTTGTTACCGTCCCTGTTGTGATCGCAGCCAAACGCTGCAAGATTCCAGCAATCATCCACGAGTCTGATATGACTCCCGGACTTGCCAACAAACTGTGTATTCCATCTGCAGTCAAAGTATGCTGCAATTTCCCTGAAACTGTCAGCAGTCTTCCTGCCGACAAAGCCGTACTGACCGGTACTCCGATCCGTCAGGAGCTGCTGAAGGGTAATAAAGAAGCTGGTCGTCAGTTCTGCGGTTTTACCTCTGAGAAGCCAGTCCTGATGGTTATCGGCGGAAGCCTTGGTGCTGCCTCTGTAAACGACCATGTCCGTAAGATTCTTCCGGAACTTCTGAAAGATTTCCAGGTAGTTCACCTCTGTGGCAAGGGCAAAATGGATGAATCCCTTGCAGGTACAGAAGGCTATGTCCAGTACGAATACATCAAGGATGAGCTTCCTGATCTTTTTGCTCTGTCTGACGTGGTCATTTCACGTGCCGGTGCAAATGCTATCTGCGAAATCAGCGCCCTTCACAAACCAAATCTTCTGATTCCGCTGTCAGCAAATGCCAGCCGTGGTGATCAGATTCTGAATGCCCGTTCTTTTGAAAAGCAGGGATTCAGCATGGTTCTTGAGGAAGAAGAGATCACCGACGAGAAACTTCTCGATACGATCCACCAGCTGTATACCAATCGTCATGCTTTTGAGGAAGCAATGTCCGCAGGCAAACAGATGGACTCTATCCATCATATCTTCTCTCTGATCGAAGAATGTATTTTATCTAAATAACAGGATGCAGGCAGCTATTTATACGACTGCCTGCATATTTTTTCCAGTTCTTCAATTATCCAGGCTTTTGAGCGGAGATTTCGATTGTTTACATTATTCGCTGTTATTCCATACTCGCTTGCAACCTTTGCTACAGGCAACCTGTAGTATTTTGT
>NZ_CAKROJ010000117.1 GCF_934372025.1 uncultured Blautia sp. | reverse complement strand
AATTAATATGGGAGGGTATTTACGAATGTTGAAAGTAGCAATTTACGGAAAGGGCGGTATTGGGAAATCTACCGTGACGTCCAACCTGGCGGCAGCTTTTGCTTCCATGGGTAAGAAGGTCATCCAGATTGGCTGTGACCCGAAAGCAGATTCTACGATTAATCTGCTCGGTGGTGAACCGCTTCGTCCGGTGATGAATTATATGCGTGAAGAAGATGAGGAACCGGAGACACTGGAGGATATTTCAAGAGAAGGCTTCGGAGGAGTTCTTTGCATAGAAACAGGAGGTCCGACACCTGGTCTTGGCTGTGCAGGAAGAGGAATAATTGCAACATTTCAGTTGCTTGAGGATTTAAGATTATTCGAAACCTACAAGCCGGATGTCGTGCTCTACGACGTGCTGGGAGATGTGGTCTGCGGTGGATTTGCAGCACCAATCCGTGAGGGGTATGCGGAAAAAGTTCTCATCGTGACCTCAGGAGAGAAGATGGCTCTGTATGCGGCAAATAACATTTCCAGTGCCGTGCGGAATTTTGAAGACAGAAGTTATGCACGGATTTTCGGGATTGTGCTGAATCATCGAAATGTAGAAAATGAGACGGAAAAAGTACAGGCATTTGCCGAGAAGAGCAATATCCCGATTGTAGGGGAAATACCAAGAAGTGATGAAATAATCCGTTGGGAAGACCAGGGAAAAACAGTGATTGAGGGAGATGCAGAGTCTGAGATCAGTCGAAGATTTTTTGACCTGGCAGAAATGCTTTTGAAAGCTGAGGAAAAAGAATGAGCAGAGCCTATTATTGTACAGTAAAAGAACTGAATGAACGTGGAAAAGATAATATTCCTGATCAGTTTAAATCAAACATGCATCTGATCTACAGTTCTCCGGCAACACTTGCCTTCAACTCTCCGGGAGCGGAAGGTTTCGGAGTAAAAAGAGCCGGACTTGCTGTTCCGGATTCGATCATGCTGATCGTGGCACCAGGCTGCTGCGGCCGAAATACATCGCTGATCAGTTCCATGCGGGAATATGACAATCGATTTTTTTATCTGATGATGGATGAGACAGATATTGTGACGGGGCGTCATCTGAAAAAAATACCGAAGGCAGTGGCGGAAATCTGTGAAGGTCTTGAGAAGAAACCATCCGTTGTAATGATCTGTATTACCTGTGTGGATGCACTTCTTGGCACAGACATGGATCGTGTCTGTCGTAAAGCAGAGGAGAAAGCAGGACTTCCGGTGCGTCCTTGTTACATGTATGCATTGACCAGGGAAGGGCGAAAACCACCGATGGTACATGTTAGACAGTCCTTGTATTCCCTTCTTGAACCAGCGAAGAAAAAAGGGAATGTAGTCAATCTCCTGGGATTTTTCTCACCACTTGTGGATGACTGTGAGCTGTATGATCTGCTTCACAGTGCAGGAATCAGGACAATCCATGAGATATCCAGATGTAAAGATTTTGAAGAATATAAAACGATGTCAGAGGCGAATTTCAACCTGGTTCTGCACCAGGAATCACGTTTTGCAGCAGAGGATTTTAATGACAGATTAAACATTCCGTTCATTGAACTTCGGCGTTTGTATCAGACGGATAAGATACAGAATCAGTACCAGGCTTTAGCATCAGTACTGGGCGTTTCGTTTGAGCTGGAAGAGTATCGGAAGGCAGCGGAACAGGCAGTGGAGGACTTCCGTAAAGTATGTCCGGATGCATCATTTGCAGTCGGGGAATGCATGAACGGAGATCCATTTGAGCTGGCACTGGCGCTTCTGAAATATGGGTTTAAGGTACCGGAAATATACGGAACGATTACAGTGGAGAACTTTGTATACATGAAACAGCTGGCACTTTTAAGTCCGGAAACGAAGGTCTTCTCTAATATGGAGCCGACCATGATCTA
>NZ_CAKROJ010000116.1 GCF_934372025.1 uncultured Blautia sp. | reverse complement strand
TTATAAAAACAGAGCACCCAGAGACATCTGGAAGAGCGGTACCATTACCAGTATTCTTACGAATCCAATCTATGCAGGATATACGGCATACAAGCGGAGAGAAAGGATAGATGGCAAGTATCACAAACTGGACAGGAAAGACTGGATATTTGCTGAAAAGCCTGATCCGGAAATTTCCATCATAGATGAAAATATGTGGAACCGGGTACATGACACCAGAAAACAGAGAGCAGACAAGTATATAAAAACACTGGAAAATCAGGATGTCACTGTAATAAGAAGAAACAGTGGGATGCTTGCACTGATCGATGTCCTGCATTGCGGCTATTGTGGTCGAAAAATGACGAATGGCAGTAAATATAATTACTGGACGATCAAGGATACAGGGGAAAGGCGAACCAGTAAAATTGCTATTTATAAATGCCAGAATGCCTGGATAGGAGTTCCGCATGATAAAACAATGCAGTATCGTGCAGATCAGATAGAGCCTGTGGTATTTGAAGCGATTGCTGAATATATCGGAAAGCTTCAGGAAAATGAGGACGTATTTACTCAGATTGAAGCAAACCAGAATCAGCAGAAAGTGATCAAACAGGCTGAACTGGATAAGGAGCAGAGTGAGCTGGAAAATATCCGGAGTAAGATCGCTGTTATGGAGAGTAATATTCCAAATGCCATGACAGGAGATTATCCTCTGAGTCTGGAAGAGCTGGCAGGAATTATCAGAAAGCACAGGGAACTGGAAAAGAAGCACAGGAGCTGTGTAGAGGCAAAGAAAGCGGAGCTTGATGCAATGAAGGTTTCCATGGATGACTGGGAAAGTATCCGTACCAGGATTCCTACATGGCAGGATGTGTTCTGGAATGCAGACACCTCAACGAAGAGAGTGCTGGTAAATAAGCTGATCGAAAGAATTGATATTACAAAGACTAATATCAATATCCGCTTCAAAATCAATCTGAATGATTTCTTTACATTACCCCGAATTACTGACTATCACGACGTACCGGAATAAAGGAAAGGATTTTACGATCACCTCTTCCACAGCTTACGATCACAAATGGATACGTGGCAGAAATGTATTTGACAGCATTTCAAGGATCGTGGATGAACTTTTTGAAAATTATCTGTCCAGACCGAATATCAGACAGCCGATTTTGACACAGTATTGTGATGGCCGGCAGGTACAGTGCAGAAACAGAGGCTGGATGACGCAGTGGGGAAGCAAAGCTCTGGGGGATCAGGGATATTCTCCAATTGAAATCCTGCGCTATTTTTATGGGGATGATATGTATATCAATGTTGCAGAAGAGATTTCCGGGATACCTTCTTCGTGGCCGGGATATGATCTGGATCTTGGATCGACCGGAGATAAGGTGCAGCAGCTTCAGGAACAGCTCAATGTAATAGCGAGTGCCTATCCGATGATTCCCAAAGTTAAAGCAGACGGAATTTACGGAGAGCAGACAAAAAATTCCATCCGCAGGTTTCAGAGTATATTCGGGCTTCCGGAGACCGGGATCACAGATTATCCGACCTGGTATAAGGTGCAGGAAATCTATGTTGCAGTCAGCAGAATTGCAGAACTGAATTAGAGAACCGAAACCTGCAAAAATGCAGAATTGAATAAAAAATATAAAAAAAATAAAAAACTTCAAAAAAGGTGTTGACTTTATGAGCAGACTCTGATATTATATCACTTGTCGCGAGGAGTTAATTCCTGCGAAACAGAATATGCGGAAGTGTCGGAACTGGCAGACGAGCAAGACTAAGGATCTTGTGAGCATTGCGCTCGTGTGGGTTCAAGTCCCATCTTCCGCATAATACAAAAAAAGTATTGACAAAGGTCACAACTTAATGTATAATATCTGTTGTCGCGAGGAAACGATTTCCACGAAATGCGATATGCGGAAGTGTCGGAACTGGCAGACGAGCAAGACTAAGGATCTTGTAAGCATTGCGCTTGTGTGGG
>NZ_CAKROJ010000115.1 GCF_934372025.1 uncultured Blautia sp. | reverse complement strand
CTGTATCGCAATAATTATTAATCGACTACTCTTTGTTTTTAATCGGAAGACATTTGGACACGCTCCGCGCTGAGAGAGAAAGGATAGTAATGGTAACCGTTCAGTTTTCAAAGATTGCTATTATGGTGATTGTGAATGATAACTGTAAAATAACGACATATTGTTAGACTACTAGAAAAAGGAGTCTTCCAATGGAGTGTAAAGTACGGTGGGAGAGATTATAGTTGGCATGTAGCTTTGTATGGCTATCGTCAGGATTATGCTCGCCTGAATAACTTCGTTAAGATACCTAGTGTACAGGTTTTTGCGTTGATGCAGAAAATGCTGCTGTTTGAGCATCTTTGATGCGAGTTCAGCATTTTCTGTATCGGTTTTAGCAAAGTTCTGGACACTCTGGTATCTTAGAAGTTATGAATTGAGCAGAATACTGATGATAGCCATACAAAGCAATATATCCAACTTTTATATTCTCCTCACCGGGAATTCTTTGCACGAAAAAAGGATGCCTCCGAGGAGACATCCCATTATCATCATAAAGATTATACTAACTCAATGAGTACTTCCATTGCAGCGTCACCTTTACGTGGTCCAATCTTAACGATTCTTGTGTAACCACCGTTACGTCCAACGTATTTAGGTGCGATTTCATCGAACATCATTTTGCACATGTCGATATCTTTAGTATTTTTCTTCTTACCAGCAACTTTAGTCGGAACTTCTTTTACTGGATAGAAAACTTTTGCCATCTGACGACGAGCGTGCAGTCTGGACGGAGCATCTTTAGTGATTTCTTTCTGAACTTCATCGTATACAGTAACTTTCTTACCGTCTACAACTTCTTTCACTCTCTTACCTTCAGCATCTTTACGTGCAACTTTTGCAGTTACAGTAACTGTTTCAAAGTTGTCTTTTTCACGTACTGCCATAGCAATAAGACCTTCAGCGATCTTGCGAATTTCTTTTGCTTTTGCTTCAGTTGTAACAATTTTTCCGTGATACAGAAGATTTGTCACCTGGTTTCTTAACAGAGCTTTTCTCTGGTCAGCAGTTCTGCTTAATTTTCTATATTTTGCCATTTTAGTTTCCTCCATCTGCGGGACATCCATACATGCTTGTTCGGTCTTACTGCATGAATGCTTAGGCATCCCCGCTCATATTTGCTGATTGAAATTACTCTTCAGTTGGCTGAAGCTGTAATCCCAGTTCTTTCAGTTTAGCAAGTACTTCTTCCAAAGACTTACGACCAAGGTTACGAACCTTCATCATGTCGTCAGAAGTTTTGTTGCAAAGTTCTTGTACTGTATTGATACCGGCTCTCTTCAGGCAGTTATAAGAACGAACAGAAAGTTCAAGTTCATCAATGCTCATTTCAAGAACTTTATCTTTTTCATTGTCTTCTTTCTCGATCATGACTTCTGCAGTCTTAGCATTCTCAGAAAGATCAATGAAAAGGCTGAGATGTTCGCTCAGTACTTTTGCAGCAAGGCTGACAGCCTCGTCCGGATCCAGTGTTCCATTGGTATATACATCCAATGTAAGCTTATCGTAATCAGTAATCTGACCAACACGGGTATTCTGAACAACCATGTTAACGCGATCAACTGGTGTATAAATAGCATCTACAGCTAATACACCAATCGGCATATCATCTGTTTTGCCTTTGTCAGCGCTCACATATCCGCGTCCACGGGTAATTGTAAGTTCCATAGCCAGTCTGCAGTCTTTGCCACCATTAAGAGTTGCAATGACCTGATCTGGATTCATGATTTCGATATCCTGATCTGCCTGAATATCAGCAGCAGTTACGACACCTTTTCCCTCACACTCAATGTATGCGGTTTTAGGTTCATTGTCGGCACTGTTATTCTTGATAGCAAGGCTTTTCAGATTCATAATGATTTCTGAAACGTCCTCCTTCACGCCCGGAATTGAGCTGAATTCATGAAGGACACCATCAATCTTAACCTGGCTGACTGCTGCTCCCGGGAGGGATGACAGCATAATTCTTCTGAGAGAATTACCAAGAGTAATTCCATATCCTCTTTCGAGAGGCTCTACAACGAATCTGCCAAATTTTTTATCTTCGGAAATTTCCGTAATTTCGATTTTTGGTTTATTAAAATCAAACACTATAAGTTCCCTCCTTCTGGGTTTGTCAACATTTGAGGGTATTTAACGAATGCTGTAACTGTGGAACTTCTCCCACAGTTACTAATCGAATGCTAATTATTATTTAGAATACAGCTCGACGATAAGCATTTCGTCAACCGGAACATCGATTGCTTCTCTTCTTGGAAGTTCTTTTACTGTTCCGCTTAAAGCTTCCTGATTTACATCAAGCCATTCCGGAACAAGTCTTCCACCTGTTACTTCCAGAATTCCTTT
>NZ_CAKROJ010000114.1 GCF_934372025.1 uncultured Blautia sp. | reverse complement strand
CTTGTGACTGGATTTGGAGCAGATAAGACAATGACTGCCGTAATATCCGGTGAGGCAGAAATTGGATTTATGGGAGCAGAAGCATCTGTTTATGCCTATCAGGAGGGGGCTACGGATCCTGTTGTAAACTTTGCACAGCTTACCCAGCGCGCCGGGAATTTCCTTGTGGCAAGAGAAGAAATGCCGGATTTTAAATGGGAAGATCTGAAAGATAAGAAAGTTCTTGGCGGGCGTAAGGGTGGTATGCCGGAAATGGTGTTTGAGTATATTCTCCGCAAAAACGGTCTGGATCCGCAGAAAGATCTGAGAATTGACCAGAGTATTGATTTTGGTTCCACGGCAGCAGCTTTTTCGGGAGATACTTCGGCGGACTTTACAGTGGAATTTGAGCCGTCTGCGACAGCACTGGAAAAAGAAGGAGAGGGATATGTGGTGGCTTCTCTTGGTGTAGATTCCGGATATGTTCCATATACGTCCTACAGTGCAAAGACCAGTTACATGGAGAAGAACCCTGAAATTATCCAGAAATTCACAGATGCTCTCCAGAAAGGCATGGAATACGTCCAGACTCACACACCGGAAGAAATCGCCAAGGTGATTGCTCCGCAGTTTGCAGAAACAGACCTCGACACAGTTACAACTATCGTAAAGCGTTATTACGATCAGGATACCTGGAAATCAAACCTTATTTTTGAGAAAGAGAGCTTTGAACTTCTGGAAGATATACTTGAAGATGCCGGTGAACTGAAGGAACGTGTACCATATGAAAATCTTGTAACAACAGAATATGCCGCAAAAGCAGCAGAAAAATAAAACAGCAAAAGTCCCTGGGGTCAGATATGACCTTATGGGACTTTTGGGTCTGTTTACAGATGTTTCATGTCTTCTGGTTCCTTTTGGGCATTTTTGATCTGGGGCGGCAGATAATGATAAACTGTCTCATAAGATGTTAACTCATCCTCATTCACCGGAGCCGAAGGAATCAGACCGGTGCAGTCCTGGGTGGATGCAGAATTTGCCAGAAAATCATAAGAATCCATGATCTCCTGACCGGAAGACGAAGAGCTATGCGGGATTTTATTTTTCATAAATAAATGCTCCTTTATAATGACAAGTAGTAATTATTCAGAAAATAGTATCCCGCAAGTGCAAAAAATATATTCAAAAATGTGCAGAAAAAAGATATAGAGGAATATGTCCGCTTTGTTAATATTAAGTATTTTCTCGCTGCTTCCGTATCTTCGTCGGTGTATCTCCGAAATGTTCCAGAAACATCCTTCGAAACAGTTTATAATTGGTGAATCCATGCCGTTCCAGAATTATATGCACAGAATCTCTGGTTGTGATCAGATCTTTATAGATGAAGGAAAGTCGATATTCATTCTGATATTCCAGAAAGGTAACACCCATTTTTTTCTTAAAGAAGCGGCAGAAATATCCGGTCTGGAGGCATGCAATGTCTGCAATCTCCTCAAGAGAAATCGTTTCTTTATAATGTTCCGCAATATAATTCAGAACAGGATCAAGCCGGTCCATCTCCTTCTGGCGCTGGTTGATATTCTGATAAAAAACTTTCACGCTGAAATTATGATACAGCTGAAACATAAGTTCAAAAATCAGGCTGTTAAAGCGTAGGAGATAGCCATCTGGTCGGATATCATTGATAATCTGAAGCTGTTCCAATGTAGTTTTTAACATCATGAGTTTGGTCATTTTGACAGGATTTTCTGTCCGATAATCCCATAGAAAAATAAGCTGTTCGAGGTTGGGGATATATTTTTTCATAAAATCCAGTGGAATTTGCAGAAGGATTGCTGTATTTGGCGCAGTACACTTGGTAGAGTGCAGTACATTTCCATTGATCAGGATACAGTCTCCTTTATGAATTGTGAAACTTTCGGATTCCACAGTGACATCCAGAGAACCTTCCTGCATATAAATGATTTCTATGGCACGGTGCCAGTGTGTTGGAATATAACTTCCGGGATCCACGGAAGTACGGAACTGTACATTGGTTTCACCAGAAAAGTCTATGATTTCATATGAGATTTCTTTATTTTTCATAAATACCTGTTCCCCCTTAAATTTCAAATACTGCTCACTTTGTTAATGCTCTATCGAAATTGAATAAAAAAGAGAATATCGACCTATATATTAGCCTTTTTTATACCTAATATGCTCCATTACAATATGCTATTATAATATCACAAGAAACAGCCATGGCAAAGCAATAAACAAAGAAAATATGAGAAGAAACAAAAAGAACACGGAGTAACGAGAGGGAGGAAACCAATGAATCAAAAGAGTAAATTGACCTTTGGAAAGATTTTTGAACGTTTTGCATACGGCTGTGGAGATTTCGGCTGTAACATCATTTATACTGCAATGTCAGCATTCCTGCTGTTTTACTACACAGA
>NZ_CAKROJ010000113.1 GCF_934372025.1 uncultured Blautia sp. | reverse complement strand
GCCAGGAAATCTTACGTATTCTGGATGGACAGATTCCTGTTCTTGGTGTCTTACAGGAACCTGCCGAAGCCTGCTGGTCTGAAATAGTAAATCATCCGAATGTCGAGATAATCACACTTTCCGAAGGCAACCGAAATGATTCCTCTTTATGTGGGCATATTCTGTCTGTTTTTTGATGATAACTTTTGAGCCTTCAGCTCATTCTTCCGTTTTCGACAGAAATCACTCTGTCCGTGATACACATCGTTGATTTTCTGTGACTTACCAGCAGTACTGTTTTTTCTTTACAGAACTCTTTCAGAGCTTTCAGGATAACGGTTTCATTTAAACTGTCCAGATTACTGGTCGGTTCATCGAGCAGAATGAGCGGCGCATCATGCAGAAATGCTCTGGCTACACCAAGACGCTGCCGTTCTCCTCCTGATAATGTCTCACCAAGTTCTCCTATGTTTGTCTCATATCCTTCTGGCAGCGATTCTATGAAATCATGGATGGAAGCTCGCTTACATGCTTCCACAATCTGCTCCGTTAAATACAATGTCTTTCTTATTTTTCACTTCACAGATCACCGGTTCCTCATCCAGAATATCAAGCACTCTGTTCCCTGCTGCAATCGTGTTCTAAAGGCCTGTTCCAAGGTTTGCCAGTGCAATTACCGGACCGAAACTGCTCATAAGTGCTATCACCGATACCACTGCACTTCTTCCGTCAATCACCCCTTTGTCCAGAAGCATTGCCGCAATCAGTACCATGAGTACATCAAATACAAGCATTATACCGCTTGTCACGGCTACACTTGTTCCTCCGGCACCTTTGAGCTTTTTCTCCTTTTCAGAAAGAGAATCAGAATATTCACAGATGGAATCTCTATCTTTGCATGCTCTAATTCCTTAATTGCAGAACGAACAGAATCAATCCCATCTCTGCTCAATGTTGCCAGTCCTTGCATATTGTAATTCCAGTCATCTGGCAAACTTAACATCAGCGATAATAGACCTTTCGCTTTCAATGTCAGATTCTTATTCTTGAAATGGTGATTACTCATTACCGTAAAATTCTTAGTTCTCTCTACACGAAAAATCTGTGCCATGCTCCCCACTTCCTTTCCAGACAGAAAAAGACGCAAGCCATATTCTTATGACTCACGCCTTTCTGCATAACTTACTTTTCTATTCTTCTATTTCCAATTCCAATCTCTGTAAAATATCTCTTACAATACCTGCATCTTCAATCAGATTAATTCCAAAACATTTTTTACCTGCATCCTTCAAAGACGCACCCACATGATATGCTTTCGTTTTATCAAGAATTAAAAAACGATCATGAAATGCTCTTGTGTACTTCTTAGACTCCTCATGATCTGATATGTACTCAAAAATCTGCTCCAGTTTTTCATCTGTCTTTTTCTGATATTCCAGTTGTTTTAACTCAACGTTACTAATCCTTTCAAACAGAAGTGCATTGTTGGCTATAAACCGTCGTATTTCTACAAATGCACGCATAATACCTATGCTTACATTGATTGCCACCTCGCTATGCAATACACTTGCAAGCATGGATATTCCCTGCTCTGTAAATACATACGGTAGCGTACGTCTGCCACCTCGTCCATCCTTTTTTTCTGGCTCTTGTATTTTTGAGGTGCCAGATTGGCACTTCAAAGATTCTGCTTCTTCTGTTGTAAGCTGAAAACAAAAATCTTCTGGAAATCGTTTTATATTTCTTTTTACTGCACGATTTAAAGCTTTTGTTTCTACTTGATAAAGCATTGCCAGATCACTATCCACCATGACTTGTTTGTTTCTTACTATATAAATCAGATTTTCAATGTCCGGTGACATGATTTCAACTATTTGTGTTTCCACTGGTTCCATTTCTTTTGCTATCTGATCCGCCATTCCATCTCCTCTATAACTTGAAACACCAAACTGGCATTTCAAGTTACTTTACCGCACAATCATTTCTTATGAGTTCCCAAAATCCATATTCCCATTTTACCCTATTTTTCTCATCCTGCCTACTGCTATTTTTTATACAATAATGAAGTCGCAATCCGCTTTCGCTGCCTGCGTTCATTTTATTAGCACTCTCCATTTCTCATCATTTTTTTACGACAAATTTACGACATTTGCGATAAATCTGACACTGCTTTACAATACCAGACAAAATGACTGATGCCCCGGAAAGCCTGTAAAATAGCCACTTCCGGGACACACAAGACAGGACAAAAATCGACTTCCATTATCAAGAGGTGAGTGCTAATTATTTTGTGAAGATTTTGTGATTTTGTGATTGTGAATGTGATTTTGTGAAGCCTACATTTACAATTCCTAAGATGCTATGAACTACAAACAATAAAAGAACTACTATTTTTTATAATCTCCGGATACATCTGTTTTGATTGATTGACAATTACCGAGCTATTCTCGTATATTTAAACCATAAAGCAGATACAAAATCCCAGATGTACAGGTGAACAGACATGAAAAATATCCAGAGCATTGAATTTTATACCGGAAGCAAGGAAGAATTACTTCCAGGTTTTGAAAAAGATTTTCCCTATATCGCTTCGAGGGCAGAACTTGACAAATATATAGGGTGTTATGTAC
>NZ_CAKROJ010000112.1 GCF_934372025.1 uncultured Blautia sp. | reverse complement strand
GCGTTAGCTGCAAGAACACCTTCTGCTGCTGTCTGGTTGGAACCGAAGATAGCGATGCAGTTTTCTTTGGAAAGGATAGCCTGAGCTTCGTTAGAGCAAAGCTCTACAGTTGTCTGTGCCGGTACAGCAACCTGGATAACAACGTCTGCGTCAGCTTCTGTTGCATCAGCGTTTTTAGCTGCGTTTACATAGAATTCGTTTCCAGCAACTGCTACTGTTTTTCCGTCAGCCTGAAGCAGTTCGATCATTTTGTCGATGAATCCGCCACCACGCTGCTGGATGTTCTGAGCTGTAGCATCCTGGTTAACTTCACCGATGATAACCTGTCCTTCTGCGTTAGCTACAACATCTTTGATTGCGTTGTACATATTTTCAGCTGCTACAGAACCAGCCTGTGCGTTGTCTGTACAAACTTCGCAAGCGATAGATCCTTCTGGAGCATCTGCGATACCTGTATCAAATGTAACAACCGGAATTCCTTTAGATACACAATCGTTCAGAGCGTCAAGAACGGAAGATGTATCACAAGCTGCAAGTCCTAATCCTTTCGGATTGGAAGCGATTGCTGTGTTGATCATGTTAACCTGGTCAGCGATATCAGATTCACTGTTCGGTCCCTGTGCTGTGTAAGTAACACCAAGTTCTTCAGCAGCTTTCTTCATACCTTCCTGTGCTGCATCCCAGTATGTGGACTGGAAAGATTTAACCATCATTGGGAACTCATAAGCTTCATTTGCTTTGAGATCTTTGAACTGATCCGGAAGATCAGCTGCCATAACTGTTGATGCAGACATTCCTGCCACCATTGCTGCACAGATGCTTAATGCTACTACCTTTTTGAAATTCATAATTTACTTCCTCCTTATAAATTATATAGTTTTTTTTATAATGAAGCGCCAGCAGCTGTCCGCTGACGCTGCACATACCTTTTAAGTTTTCCTTTTTAATAAATATTCAGTTTGTTAAAAATGAATTACATTGCTGCTTTTTTCTTTTCTTTGATGATATCGATCAGGACTGCTACGATAAGTACAAGACCTGTGATGATCTGCTGCCAGTTAGCCTGCAGGCCGATATATGGAAGACCTGTCTTCAGGAGCATGATAACGAAGATACCAACAAATGTTCCGATTACGGAACCGTAACCACCGGTTGCCGCAACACCACCAACGAATACACCGCCGATCGCATCCATTTCAAGTCCGGCGCCAGTACCAGGCTGTACGGTAGGTGTTACTGCTGCATAAGCGATTGCTGCAAGTCCTACGAACAGACCACATACTACGTATACCATTACATGGTAGAATTTTACATTGATTCCAGAAAGAGCTGCTGCTTCTTTGTTAGATCCGATTGCGATAGTGTAACGTCCGAATTTTGTGTGATTCAGAACAAATTCCATCAGCAGAACCAGAAGAACCATCCACAGGAATCCGATTGGGTAACGGGAAGCACTTCTTCCTGAACCAACTGTGATCTTGAAGATTGAGTGGAACCATCCACCATCCTGTGTAAGTCCCGGCCATGGTGTTGCGCTGCAAAGAGAACCAGCACCACGGGTGATCATACATGTACAAAGAGTTGCAAGGAACGGTGGCAGGTTCATAACACCGATGAGCACACCATTCAGGGCTCCAATGATGAGTCCAAGTACCAGGCAGAGCACCATAGCTGCTGCTACCGGCCATCCATGGCTTCTTACCATTGTTCCGGCGATAAGTGCATAACAAACCATTCCGGTTCCGATTGACAGGTCTACACCACCAGTGATAAGTGGGAATGTAACACCGATTGCCATCAGAAGATCATAGTAAGAGAAATCCAACATACTTAAGAGAGTTGTATACTGTCTGAACTCCTTACTCATAATGGAGAAAACCGCTGTCAGAGCGATAATAACCAGTAATACAATAAATCTCTGATCACTTATAATACTTTTTTTCTTCTTAGTCATGACTATCCTCCTTAATCGATATTTCTTGTAGCCTTATCCATGATGTGTTCCTGTGTAGCTTCGGAAATATCAATATTTCCAGTTACTTTACCTTCGCACATAACGATGATACGGTCACTCAGACGGAGAATTTCTGTCATTTCAGAAGAAATCATGATGATTGATTTTCCTTCTGCTGCCAGTTTACTCATTAACTTGTAAATTTCGTTCTTGGCACCAACGTCGATACCTCTTGTAGGTTCGTCGAAAATCAGAATGTCACTGTCGCGGGTAAGCCATTTAGCAATAACGACTTTCTGCTGGTTACCACCGGAAAGGTTAACTACCAGCTGGTCACCGCTTGGTGTCTTAGTTGCCAGCTCTTTAACATATCTTTCGCTGACTTCTTTTTCTTTTGCCTTATTGATGAAGATTCCATTTGTGAACTCTTCCATTGTTGCCAGTGTTGTATTTTCGTTAACAGATTTCTGAACTACAACACCATATCTTCTTCTGTCCTCTGACAGATAACCAATACCATATTTAACAGCATCCTGTGGGCTGTTGATTGTAACTTCTCTAAGCTGGCCGCTCTTGTCCATAATGGAAATCTTTCCACTCTGTTTCGGGTCTGCTCCGAAAAGTGCTCTTGCAGTCTCTGTACGTCCTGCACCCATAAGTCCTGAGAAACCAAGGATTTCACCTTTACGAAGTTCGAAGCTTACATCCTGAACCATCTTACCGGCATTCAGATGTTCTACTTTAAGAACAACCGGTGCATCTGGTGCAACCATGCTGTGTTCCTTAGGATCTTCATAAATAACACGACCAACCATCATGTTGATGATATCTTCTTTTGTACTGTCTTTTGTGATCAG
>NZ_CAKROJ010000111.1 GCF_934372025.1 uncultured Blautia sp. | reverse complement strand
TTCTTTTGATTATGCTAAAAGGATAACTGCAAATTTTGAAGATTTCATAAAGAAAATAGAATTTCTTAAATACATAACAGGAAATATTTTGGCTAATGATATGTACTGTATAAACATATCCAAGAAGGGAAAATCACAAAACTGTGATTTTTCCTAATCCTGATTTGGAAGATATATTATAAACTTGCTTCCTTGTCTATTTAGTAGCATGGATTCAATTGCATGTCAGGGACGCCCGGTACACTCTGAGCAACACGATTCCCATATTGACAAACACAAATAACAGGATCAAATTCACAGGTAGATACCCTCTGATTACATCTCCAAGCACTGCTATCCCTGAAAGGCTTCCAATCAAAAACATTTGTGAAATTTCGTCCCACATTTTTTTGTATTGTTTTATTGTTTCCATAATTATCACCATTAAGATTCCCACTATGAAAAGCACAGCTACGATTGCCAGAATCCTGATAACCCATACTTCTCCACCTGCATATGCTATTTTCTGGTTAAATCCATTATCATAAGTTGGATATACCAGCCATTTACAAAATCGAACATACCACATGAATGGAGTCATGAAAAAATCTATGAAATCATGTTGAAAAGCACCATTCTGTAGAATTGCAAACAGAACTACCGTAATGTATCCCATTCCCCAGAAATACTCCATAGCCTTCATGTTTTCCGTTCTGTCCCTTACTTCTTTTTTCGCTTTACGAATTTCCAGTTCAGCACGTTTCTTTTCGTTACGGGCTTTGGATTCTGCCTGCTCCATCTTTTTTTCTGCTTCTTTCTGTTTCTTCTGTGCTTCATCTACTGCCTCAACAGATGATTTATTCACCTGTATCTGCAATTTAGAGTTCTGGTCCCGAACGTCTCTTATTTCTTCTTCGAGCTGCTCTTGCTCGCTCCTGCTCATTAATCCATTTCTGTTTCTCAGATCGTCGTTGCTCTGCTGAAGCGATTGATTCAGCTTCTGCGTTTCGGACAGTTCGGTTGTCAGACGCTGAATTTCTACGGTTGATTTCCGAACTTCTTCTCGCAATCTCTGCCTGTCGGATAAGATCGTCTGTTTCTCTTCTTCCAGTGTCTGTATCTGCTTTTTCTGTGTTCGCATGAACTCTTTCGCTTTCTCGAAACTCTGTACGAGAATATCCCTCTCCACTTTGAGTTTGATCGGCGATTCCTCTGGCGTCTTTGATGGCTGCGTCAAGCTCTCTGTAATAGTTTCTGAGTTCTTCGTCTGCTCTGCTGTCTCTGTCGGCTGCAACTCTGGATTTTTCCCTATTTCCATTAAATTCATTCTCTAGTCCCTCCTTGCTGATATCCAGATGAAATGTTTTTGACAGATTGCTGTCTCGCACCTTCTTCCCATCCTGATTCTGAAATGTGATGTGCTTCCGTTTATCTGTCCAGTTTACGTTCCATCCAAACTGTTTCATTTTTTCTATAAACTTTTCTTTGCTGATACAATTTTCCAGTGCCTTTAATACCGCCATTGCACAGTCCGCTACAAAACTGTCCTTTACCTGTTGACGGAACAGGTTATATTTATCTTTGCTCCATGCAATGACTTCCCCTTTTTCAATCTGGCTTCCATCAAAGTGCTTTCCTTTCTCGGCAACTGTCAGTCCACGTTCCCGGCACATCTGATTGGTAAGCTGTTTCATACGTTCCAGATCCTTTTTGGTGTTATGCAGTTTTCTTCCATCTTCATAACTCACAGAATTTGTAACCAGATGACAGTGAATATGCTCTTTATCCTTATGCACAGCTACTAACGTCTGGAATCCACTAAACCATTTTTCTGCAAACTCTTTTCCAAATTCTAATGCCTGCCCCGGAGTAATCTGCTCCTCCTTATGCCAGGAAATAATGTTGTGAGCGTACATTCTCCCAGAATCTTTATCCCACATCTTCTTTTCTTCTATACACCAGATCATAGTTGATCTCATCATGACAGTACGGACCTGTTACATAGGTAAATAATTCGTTGGTCTTGTCCTGTCGCAAAACATATTCGATACAATTTCTCATTGCTCCATGTGTATTTATCCGCTTATTAATCGTCTTATTAATAGCCATATCTTTTCACTCTCCTTCCGGTACTTGAGGACATTTTTATTGAGGAAATATAATATACTGTCGTTTGGAATTTCTCCATCTGTATGCAGTTTTCTTGCAATCTGATTGATATTTGTAGTCGCTCCCCGGAGCTGACAAAGGATGTCTGCAAACATCTGGTTCAGTCTTTTCAGTTCTTCCACTTCCTCTGCCGATGCTATCTTTAATTCTGCAATTGCTTTTATCACAACTTCCTGTTGTGTTCTTCCTGATTCTTTCACTTTGTTTTGAAGCAGATTATATTCCTCGTTATTCATCCGTATGGTTACTGTATGATTTCGTTTTCTCATAGGCTTTTGTCTTCTTCCTTGCTTCATTTTCATTCTTTATCAACAGACACAGCGTTTCGGCTAAAATTTATAGGGATTCCATAAGGGGCAACGCCCCTTTGGTGGGTGCAGGGTGAAACCCTAGTCAATCAGTAAGTGTTCCGCAGGAATGTCCGGTGGACATTTCACAGGGATACTTACGCCATTGACGTGCCGGGGTTCCAAGGGGCGGAGCCCTCTGGCAAGTTTAGGAACAGCCCAAAGGCTGGCTCCGGTGCAGAGTGGCTTGCCACTTTGCGAAACTTGCCTGTCATCTCCCCACCACTGAACCGACACCCACCAAGCCATATTTTCCACCCTACGTTATCAGATCAAAATGGAGATGACGGTGGTTTTGTGGTGCAGGGACAGACTGTGGAAGAAATAGAAAAGCTCCCATTTCGATAGATTTTCTCTTTCTGAAACAGGCTGTTCCTGCAGCACTCCGATGCGAAGTATCGGACAATCATGTGCCGTATCCAGCACTCTATTCTTTTCTTCGCCTTGCTTATTCAATCCACCCATCTGCCAACGTTTTTCTGTTATATTTTCCTGTTATTTCTGTCTTTCTTTTTCTGGTTCTCTTTCCATTTCAGCTAAAAGACATAAAAATAGCAGTCATAAACATTTCTCCAATTCATAATGTCTGAAATGTCACCACTGCCATTGTCT
>NZ_CAKROJ010000110.1 GCF_934372025.1 uncultured Blautia sp. | reverse complement strand
GCGAGAGGGGGATTCGAACCCTCGACACCACGGGTATGAACCGTGTGCTCTAGCCAACTGAGCTATCTCGCCATATATAATGGGACCTATAGGGCTCGAACCTATGACCCTCTGCTTGTAAGGCAGATGCTCTCCCAGCTGAGCTAAGATCCCATTTCGCATCTGTTGCTTTGTCCGACTGTCTGTAAGTCATTCCCGCAACCGACTTCGTTAGTATACTATTTTTTTTTCAAAGTGTCAACACTTTTTTTATTTTTTTTATATTTTATTTTGTTTATAAATTTCCGACAATTTTATCCTTCAAAATTGCCAGTATTTCCCGCGGAATATAAATCAGTAATCTCCAGGAACGATATCTTGAAGGAACCGGATAAATATCCCTGCACCCACATTTCTTTCCGATCAGAACACCACGAAATACATGAAAATTATTGGTTACCACACCAACGGATACCTCTGTACTTCCAATCAGCTTCAAACTGAAATCCAGATTTTCTTTTGTATTGGTGGATCTGTCTTCTCTGATCAGACGTTCTTCTTCAATCCCATGTTCTGTCAGGTATCTGTACATGGCTTCTGCTTCACTGATGTTTTCCCCGTCTCCTTTCCCACCGGAAAGCACTGCCCTTGTCCCGGGATTTTCTTCAAGATACTGCAAAGCCCTTCTGGTTCGTTCCAGAAGGGCCAGTGTCATTCTTGTACCATCTACATGAGCACCAAGTACAATAATATAATCCAGATTGGATTGAACTTTCATTATTTGCCGCAGCAGTGTTTGTACTTTTTACCACTTCCGCACGGGCAAGGATCGTTACGGCCGATTTTGTGTGGCTTAACAACTGTTCCGGATTTTTTCTGCTCTTTGTAAAGCTCTTTACGTTTTTCCTCTGAAAAAATCTCATCCCACTGTGGAAGCTGATACAGCCAGTCTGCTTTTGCATCAACCATATTTTTGTAAAGAAGTTCTTTATCAAATGCCAGTGTGACTTTTGTGTCTTCATCCATTGTTTCAATTGGATTCGGCATCTTAAGGCTGTCATTGATACCATCCAGGAATCCAACCATTGTCAGAACATCCTGTCCGTATTTTTCAGCCAATTCTTTAACTGTACCACTCACAACCTCATCCGGATTGGAAAGAAGCTGTTCATAGATTCCTTTTTCGATGTTAAAATAGTTTGCCCAGAATCTCTGAAGCTGATTGCGGTCTGCCTGCTGATTGTAGGCAATTTCACGCCACTGCTCTAAGATTGTTTTATCACTCATTGTCTTATCCTCTTTTCAAAAATTTTGCTTGTGCCCCATTATATCATCTTTTTTACCAAAACACAAATCTTATTCTCGGAATTTTTGCTCATTATCTTACACCGAGTTTTTCAAGTTCTGCTGTCACCTGTTTGAAACTTTCAAAACAGATCGTATGGATTCCCTGTTTTCTCGCACCTTCACAGTTTTCCGGACGATCATCAATAAACACACTCTCTTCCGGTTTCAACTGATATCTATCCAGAATTGTCCTGTAGATCTCCGGTTCAGGCTTCAGCTGTTTCACATAACAGGAAAACACTTCTCCATCCATTTCCTTTCGAAATGTCAGTTCTTTTTTTGTATGATCCAGCATATAACTACTATAATTAGAAAGAATATATGTGTGATATCCTTTGCTTTTCAGATATTTTACCCATGTGTCGGCATATGGTCTCTTTCGGATCGTCTGGCCTGAATTTCTGATTACCATTTTGATTTCTTCCGCATCCTGCGGATCCAATTCCTGAAACTGTTTCACATAAACATCTTCCTCATACAGGCCACGGTCACGCTCATCCCAAATCCGACTCTGAAATGTAGCCTTTGCAATCCGTTCCCGCTTCTCAGAATCAAATCCAAAACTATCCAGATATTCCTCCCAGTCAAAATCAACCAGCACTTTTCCAACATCAAAAATCACATTTTTTATTATTCCGCTCTTCACTTGTTCTTCTTTCTTCTTATTAAGATGTTTAAACAGCATCAGGATCACATAACACATAACTGCAACAAACATCACGGAGAAAAGTGATGCCATAAATTCCTTCTGGGAAAAATCACCTTTCAACGCAAAGTACATTGGCAGACAAAAAATCACCAGTAACGCGACCACACCGATGATCGCAGCATATTTTTTCCAGTTTTTCATAATTACCTCTTTAATTACTGTTCAAGATATTTCCAATACTGTTAAGAAATGCGCCGGAGCGAACTCCGGCGCGTTGTTATTCTTAAATTATTTATTTCTGTAGATGATATCATTTCTTCCCGGGCCATTGGAGATCATGGTAATTGGGAATCCAATCTGTTTCTCTACGAATTCAATATATTTACGGCAGTTTTCCGGAAGTTCATCGTAATTCTTGATTCCACGGATGTCAGATTTCCATCCAGGAAGAACTTCAAGAACAGGTTTTGCTTTTTCCAGAAGTCCTGTTGTAGGGAATTCTGTTGTAACTTTACCGTCAATCTCATAACCGGTACATACCGGAATTTCATCCAGATATCCAAGTACATCAAGTACAGTAAATGCAACATCTGTAGTTCCCTGCATACGACATCCGTATTTGGAAGCTACACAGTCAAACCATCCCATACGTCTCGGACGACCTGTTGTAGCACCGTATTCTCCACCGTCTCCGCCTCTTCTTCTGAGTTCATCAGCTTCTTCTCCAAAGATTTCGGATACAAAAGCACCAGCTCCTACTGCACTGGAGTATGCCTTACATACAGTGATGATTTTTTTAATTTCATATGGCGGTACACCTGCACCGATTGCACCGTAAGCTGCAAGTGTAGAAGAAGATGTAACCATTGGATAAATACCGTGGTCAGGATCTTTCAGAGATCCAAGCTGTCCTTCAAGAAGAACCTCTTTGCCTTCTTTTAATGCATTCCACAGGAAGAGAGAAACATCTCCAACATATGGAGCAACCATTTCTTTATATTTCATCAGTTCATCAAAGATTTCATTTGCATCAAGAAGCGGTTTGTGATACAGATGCTCAAGAAGAATATTCTTGGTTTCAACAACACGTTCTACTTTTTCTCTGAGAGAATCATCATGGAACAGTTCATTTACCTGGAAACCAATCTTTGCATATTTATCAGAATAGAACGGAGCAATACCGGATTTGGTAGAACCAAAGGATTTACCACCCAGTCGTTCTTCTTCGTACTGGTCAAACAGAATGTGATACGGCATAACAATCTGTGCTCTGTCTGAGATCATAATCTTCGGAGCCGGAACGCCTCTGGAAATAACTTCGTTATATTCTTTGAAGAATACCGGAATGTTCAGTGCCACACCGTTTCCGATAACGCTTGTTGTATGGTTATAAAATACACCAGACGGAAGTGTATGCAGTGCAAATTTACCATAATCATTTACGATCGTGTGTCCTGCATTTGCTCCTCCCTGGAATCTTACGATAATGTCAGCTTCCTCAGCAAGCATATCGGTAATCTTACCTTTACCTTCATCTCCCCAGTTAGCTCCAACTACTGCTTTGATCATAACACTATATCCTCCTCGTGTCTTATTTGATCTATTTATTCTATGTTTATTTTTCTGTGATACCTACGGATTCCGCCTTTTAAACCCTGGTATCAAACGTTAATTTCAGCTGTCATTCCCAGCATTTCTTTGTGGGCATCAAGAACCGGCTGAACTGTTTTCTCAATGAATGC
>NZ_CAKROJ010000109.1 GCF_934372025.1 uncultured Blautia sp. | reverse complement strand
GATACGGCTGCAAGGATAATGCTTAAAATCAGGAGAAAACGGTATCTTCCGATAAAACGGAGAACCTTGCGGAGGGTTTCCATACTGGATACATTTGCTGAAGAAGTGTTCTGTTTGCTCATAATGTCACCTCCGAAGTCCTGTCTGATAAAGTGGGATACTGTGCCCGTTCTTCTGGAAACTGTGAGAAATAAATTTCGCGATAAGTTTCGCAGGTACGGATCAGCTCGTCATGTGTTCCCTTTCCGGCAATCTCACCATCATCCAGAACAAGGATCATATCTGCCTGACGGATGCTTGCAGCACGCTGAGATACCAGAAAAGTAGTGATGTTTCCGCTCAGCTGATGCAGAGATTTGCGAAGTGCAGCATCGGTTGCAAAATCGAGTGCACTGGCACTGTCATCCAGAATCAGAAAATCCGGCTGTTTGATAACTGCCCGTGCAATAGTGAGACGCTGACGCTGTCCACCGGAAAGATTACGTCCGTTTTGTTCTAATCTGAAGTCAAGCTGTCCGTCTTTATTCTCTACAACCTCACGTGCCTGGGCAGTAGTAAGTGCATTCCAGATTTCTTCATCAGAAGCATCAGGGAGTCCCCATTTCATATTTTCGCGGATGCTGCCTTTAAAAAGTGCGGCATGCTGTGGAACTACTCCGACCTTATGGCGGAGATCATGCTGGCTGTAATTTCGAATATCCTGTCCGTCCATCATGATGCTGCCGGTCGTTGTGTCATAGAAACGTGCGATCAGATTGACCAGGGTAGACTTTCCACTTCCGGTACCACCGATGATGCCGACAGTCTGTCCTTTTTTTACAGAGAAACTGATGTTGCTGAGGCTGGGAGCACTGGCACCTGCGTAAGTAAATGTAACATGATCAAATTCGATGGCAGTTTCTGAAGCGGTAGCTGAAGAAGCTGAAAATTCCGGGTAATCCATCGATGTTTTTACTTTCAGGATATCCGCAATACGGTTCGCACATGCAGCAGACTTATTCAAAGTAATGATCAGAGAAGCAAGTTTGATAAGCTCTACGATCATCTGTGCCATATAATTGTAAAGTGCAACAACCTGACCCTGCTGCATGTTGCCCAGACTGACCTGAAGACCGGCCTGGTTGATCAGAATGACTGTAGCGATATTGATCAGAACATAGGTTACCGGGTTGAGAAGTGCCGAAAGTTTTCCAACAAATTCATTCAGCTTTGTAAGCATGATATTGCTCTCATCAAATTCACGAACAGCTTCTTCCTCGCGACAGAAAGCACGGATGACACGAACACCGGTCAGATTTTCACGCGTAAGTCCTGTAACAGAATCGAGGCGGGCCTGTACTTTTCCAAATAAAGGAATGCTGAGATACATGATTACAAATACCACAAGAAACAATATCGGAATTGCAACTGCAAAGATCAGAGCACATCTTGTATTAATGGTAAAAGCCATGACCATGGATCCCAGTACTACAAACGGACTTCGAAGAAGAAGTCTCAGTCCCATATTAACTCCATTCTGTACCTGGTTGATATCATCAGTAAGACGTGTGATCAGAGTATCTGTTCCGAGGGTATCCAGCTCAGTATAAGAAAGTTTCTGTATGTGATCGTATACTGCCTGTCTCAGTTCGGTGGCAAATCCTACACTGGCCCTGGCTGCAAAAAACTGGGCAATGATGCTGACAGTGAGTCCGGCGGCAGCCATGAGGAGCAGAATAAAAAATCGTCCGACAGTGTATGGACGGTTATTTCCTGCGATACCTACATCAATGATCTGGGCAATGACTACCGGAACAAGCAGGTCAAACACAACTTCCAGAAATTTGAAGAAAGGAGCAAGGATGCTTTCTTTCTTATAATTTTTCAGATAGATTGCGAGAGATCGCATTTTTGTTTCCTCCATTTTATTATTTGTTGCTGCTGTTTGCGGCAACAGATTGACATTTCTTATTATAGTCCTGTATCATAAGGGTTGCAATGAATATTTATAAGTACCAAAGACAAAAACTAAAAATGTTTTGTGCTTTAAATTAAATAAAACGTAACTATTCAGAATGTAGTATCCCGCGAGGCGTTTTGGCATGTTTTTTGCCAAAATCCCGAGACATACAAGGCAAAATGCCATCACCGAAGGTGATTTGGAATGCATTTTGACTCGTAACTGTGAGGGTACTGAACAGTTACAATAAAACAAGAAAAAGAGGGCTGTTTATGAGAAGAGAAGTGACACTGGAAGAAATTTCAGATGGAAAACTGTATGATGCAAATGATATGGTGAAAGCAGATTGTCAGGATTGTAAGGGATGTTTCGACTGCTGTACAGGAATGGGGGATTCTGTTCTTCTGGATCCTTATGATGTCTGCCGTCTGAGCAGAGGTCTTGGTAAAACACCGGAAGAACTGCTTGGAACAGTACTGGAACTTGGGATAACGGATGGAAATATCCTTCCGCATCTTTCAATGAGGGGAACAGAAGAAAAATGTGTTTTCCTGAATTCGGAGGGAAGATGTTCGATTCATGAGATTCGCCCGGGATTCTGCAGACTTTTCCCATTAGGACGATACTATTCGGAAGACGGATTTAAATATATTATTCAGATTCATGAATGTGCAAAGAAAAATCGTTCCAAAATCAAAGTAAAGAAATGGATTGATACACCGAATCTGAAGCAGTATGAGAGATTTGTATGGGACTGGCATCAGTTTCTGCTGGATGTTCAGGAGGTTTTTTATCAGACTGAAGATGCAGAGCTTATCAAAAATCTGAATATGTATGTGCTTAACAGGTTTTATACAAAGCCATATGATGAAAACAGAGATTTTTACGAAGAGTTTTATGAACGTCTTGTGGAAGCAAAAAAACTTCTGAGTCTTGGAGTATGATCCGGGACTCAGAAGTCTGTCTGCTAAATTAAAGAGATATTGTTTACAGAGTGTTCTTTGCAAGAAACTCGTTCAGCAACTGATGTATAGTCTTATTCAGGACAGGATGTCTGAAATAAGGAGCAATTTCATCCATTGGTTTCAGTACAAAATCACGGTTTTCCATATCAATATGTGGGATATGGAGATCCGGGGTATCGATGATCTCATTGTCATAGAACAGGATATCCAGATCAAGGGTACGTGGTCCCCAGTGAATGATGCGCTCTCTGTTGGCAGCTGCTTCCAGCTCATGGAGACGATCAAGAAGTTCTTCCGGGGTGAGAAGTGTGCGAAGCTTCAGGACACCGTTCAGAAATTCATCCTGTTCGACACCACCGTATGGTTCTGTGACTAAATATTCAGATACTGCTTCAACTTCACAGAGAGGTGTATCTTTTAATCCCTGGATGCCATCATCCAGGAATTTCTTTTTGTCTCCGAGATTAGAGCCAAAAGCAACATATGCCGTGTGCCATCCACGTGTGATTTCCACAGCAACCGTATCCAGCGGGAGCCCGACAGGAGCCCATGGTTTTTCAACACGGAGTGTGATCATTTTCAGAAGAGGCAGTTCCTGAAGAAGCATCTGACAAAGATTCTCTGCAAGTGTTTCAAGAAGCTTAAAGGTATGCTCCTTAGTGAATTTTGTGATCATGTGGCTGACTTCTCCATAGTGGATCGAAGCGGTAAGCTCGTCAGTCAGACCGGCTTTGCGTGTATCTGTGTAAAGTGTGGCAGAAATGACAAATTTCTGACCAAGTACATTTTCTTCCGGAAAAACTCCGTGATTTGCGAAGATTTCCAGGTTTCTGATTTCAATCTTATCCATTTGTTTTATATTCCTTTTATATTTCTGCCAAGAATTGCCTCTGTCATAAGCATGGCACGTTTATTTTCTTTGATATCGTGAACGCGGACAAATGCACAGCCTTTCATAATACC
>NZ_CAKROJ010000108.1 GCF_934372025.1 uncultured Blautia sp. | reverse complement strand
TTGCCTCCAATGGTAACTTCCCCACTGATCTGTGGATTGTTAGAACTTAAATCAGCTTCTGTTTTTTCCACTAATGACAGGATTTCCTCTGCACGTTTTCTGAGTATAATTCCATCCTCCGTCAATGTAATTTTACGCTTTCCACGAATCAGCAGTTGTTTTCCAAATTCATTTTCCAGCTCCATGAGCTGCTTGGAAAGATAAGGCTGTGAGATATGCAGGCTCTCAGCAGCTCTTGTAATATTCTCTTCTTTGGTTACAGCAAGAAAATATTGTAATGTTCGTAATTCCATTATCATCACCTCGACTTTAGTGTAGTCCTTCTTATCATTCCCGTCAATTATGATAAATCATTCTATATAAGTATTTGTTATTTTTATCAGGGGAGATTATACTTTTTACTGACAGAATATAGATAAGAGGATTGAGAAAAATGATGAAAAACAGAAAACGAAAACCATTGGATATGTTACATGGCCCCATCTGGAATAAGTTGCCGCTTTTTGCACTCCCCGTGGCGGCAACCGCTATTTTAGAACAGCTTTTTAATGCTTCTGATATCGCAGTCGTTGGGAATTTTACCGGAGCCGGAAAAACAATCGCAGTGGCGGCAGTTGGTGCAAACAGTTCGATTATTTCGCTGATTGTCAATCTGTTTGTTGGGATTGCACTTGGAGCGAATGTTGTCATTGCCAATGCCATCGGAAGAAAAGATGAAGATACTGTTACAAAGGCAGTTCATACTTCGATTATTATTGCAATACTGGCAGGAATCGGTGTTGCCATTGCCGGGGAATTGGCTGCAAAGCCCTTGCTGTCAGCCCTTCAGGTACCTGGGGATGTCTTCCCGGAAGCTCTGCTTTATCTTAGAATCTACCTGATCGGAATGCCGGTCATATTGCTCTATAACTTCGAAGCAGCTATTTTCAGAAGCACAGGAGACACCAAAACTCCGCTTGTTATATTGACAATATCGGGAATCCTCAATGTCTTGCTGAACCTGTTCTTTGTAGCTGTCTTACACATGACAGTCAATGGTGTTGCCATCGCAACAGTTGTTTCCAATGCGGTAAGTTCCGTTTTACTGTTTTATCGCCTTGTAAAAACAAAAGAACTGATTCATGTAGAGCGGAAGCAGTTGAAAATTGACCGGAAAATATTAGGACAGATCATGAGAATCGGCTTACCGGCAGGAATCCAGAGTGCGGTATTTGCAGTAGCTAATATCGTGATCCAGTCGGCAATTAATAGTCTTGGAACGGTCGTTATGGCTGCATCGTCAGCAGCTTACAATATTGAGATTTTTGCGTATGACATATTGAATTCTTTCAGTCAGGCGTGTACGACTTTTGTGGGACAAAATTATGGTGCCGGACAGATTCGAAGATGTAGAAAAGTTTTGATTTTATGTATTGTAGAGGATGCGGTTGCAACTGCGTGTGCCATTGTATTAATCCTGTTGACAGGAAAGGCATTGCTCTCTATTTTTAATAATGATCCAGAGGTTATTTCCGTAGGATACACGAGACTTATTATGGTATTTTCAGCATATACGTTCAGTATGCTGTATGAAAATATGTCCGGTTACATGAGGGGATTTGGCTTTTCTCTGATACCGGCTATCGTAACAACACTGGGAATATGCGGAGTGAGAATTTTCTGGATTATGGCAGTATTTCCTGTACATAAAACATTTGTCGGAATATTAACCGCTTATCCGGTCAGCATTTCTGTGACGGCATTGCTGATATTCCTGGTATTAGTAACTTATCATCCATCGAAAAGATTTCAGACAGATAAAGGAGAGATGTAATTATGGAAAGAAAAGATATTGTATTAAATAATGGTGTAACAATGCCACCAATCGGTTACGGAGTATTCCGCATGACGAATCTGGAAGAATGTGAAAATGCTGTTGTACAGGCAGTTAAAACAGGTTACCGCCTGATTGATACTGCGGCTGCTTACGAAAATGAAACTGCTGTTGGAAAAGCAATCAAACGTGTGATTGCAGAAGGAATTGTCCAAAGAGAAGAATTATTTGTTACTACAAAACTATGGATTACGGACACTTCTTATGAAAAAGCGAAAGAAGGATTCAAGCGTTCTCTTGACCGTTTGGGGTTAGATTATGTGGATTTATATCTGATTCATCAACCATACAATGATTATTACGGCGCATGGCGTGCTTTAGAAGAATTGTATGAAGAGGGAAAAGTAAAATCTATTGGAGTGGATAATTTTACGCAGGACAGAATGGCTGATTTTCTGTTCTTTAACAAGGTAAAACCGGCAGTAAATATGATTGAGTGTAATGCATATTTTCAGCGTGAAGATGAGTGCAGGTATCTGAAAGAACAAAACATTCTGATGCAGGCATGGTCACCTCTTGCCGCTGGAAAAGAAGATCTTTTTATGAATGAAATATTATGTAAAATTGCACAGAAGCATCAAAAATCAGTGGCACAGATTATTTTAAGATGGCTTGTGCTAAGAGGAATTGTCCCGGTTGTAAAGTCTGCAAATCCTATAAGGATGAGGGAAAATCTGGATATTTTTGATTTTGTCCTGTCTGAGGATGAAATGAAAGAGATTGCGACACTGGATACCGGACACACTTATGCAACAGCACGTAACACCGGAAAAGCAGTGACGGAATTTCTGGAGAAAGCAAATCAGTATCATGTATAAGGAGTTTTAAAAATGAGAAAAAAGATTTTAGGAACAGACCTGAAAGTTTCCGCAATAGGACTTGGATGCATGGGAATGAATCATGCGTATGGTGCTCCGGCAGATAAGACGGAAATGATAAATCTGATTGCACAGGCAGTGGATATGGGATACACATTTTTTGACACAGCCGAAGTTTATGGCACACCAGATAATCCTCATGGAAATGAAGAATTGGTAGGAGAAGCTCTGAAGCCATATCGTGATAAGATTGTGCTTGCAACAAAATTTGGAATACATTTTGATATGAGTAGTCCAGAGCCTAACAAGCCACTTGTTCCAGATGCAAGACCAGAAGTTATCCGTAAATCTGTGGAACAATCATTGTTACGCTTGCAGACAGATCATATTGATTTATATTATCAGCATCGTACTGATCCTGATATCGCCCCGGAAGAAGTGGCTGGAGTAATGTCTGAGCTGATGCAGGAAGGAAAAATTCTGCACTGGGGATTATCAGAAATGCCAGAAGAATATCTTCGCAGGGCACATGCAGTCTGTCCGGTAACAGCGATTCAAAACCGTTATTCCATGATGGCAAGATGGCATGAAAAATTATTTCCGGTACTGGAAGAATTAAATATAGGATTTGTGGCATTTTCCCCACTGGCAAATGGCTTTTTGTCTGGCAAATATAATGCACAATCTGTTTTTGAAAAGAATACAGATTACCGTTCGATTATGCCACAATTCCAAAAAGATTCTTATGAGAAAAATCAGGAGTTTTTAGCGTGGATACAGGCATTTGCAGAAGAAAAGAATGCGACAGTTGCTCAGATTTCTCTGGCATGGATGGTTGATAAAAAGCCATATCTTGTTCCGATTCCGGGGACAAGGAAACTGGAACGTTTGAAAGAAAATGTGGGTGCATCTGATATTTTACTGACATCGGAAGAAGTAAAAAAAATAGATGCTATGCTTGAACAGATTCCTATGTCTGAGGTGTTTGGTGGAACTAAAGTTACAAAGTAGATGCTAATATTTAACAGCGTGAATATTAAATTAAAATCTGATATTCACGCTATCAAAGTAGCCAGTCAAAAACGCATGGACAAACTGTTTTGTATGTTTTATTATGATTGTATCAATTTATCCGACAGAGAAAGCTTTGAAAAAACATTTTAATGATGACGGCGCTGACAACTTCAAGTCTTATTGACCAGGAAATTGAGGAGTCATGCATTTGGTAAAGGGGAATCTGTAAATGAAAATCAAGCAGTTATTTTTACACCGGAAGACAAAATCCCAGATGTGCAGGTGAACAGACATGAAAAATATCCATAACATTGAATTTTATACCGGAAGCAAGGAAGAATTGCTTCCCGGTTTTG
>NZ_CAKROJ010000107.1 GCF_934372025.1 uncultured Blautia sp. | reverse complement strand
AGTGCCTGTCCATGGCTGCTCTTTTCCCAGATACAGATTGCCTCTTCAAACAACACTTCTGCAAGGAAGCGATTCCTGTGATACAATTTCAGAAATGGGATCAGTTTGACAAAAATTTTCTCTGCTTTATCGTACTGGCGCATCTTCAAATATGCTTTTCCGTATCGATAAAGAAGCTGAAAATTTTTCTCCGTAACTTCAGCTGCAATTTCTTCTTCTCCGTCACGAAGCTTTTGAATCAGCCTCATATCTTCCACTTCTGTCTTCTTTTCCTGGCTGATTTCCATATAATATTCATCATGTGCGAGCTGATACCATTCCCCTGCCTGTGAATCCAGATTTTCTTTCCAAATTCGCATTTTCTGATTTTCTTCTTTGCGAGAACAGGAAAAAAGTTCTGACAGATCGCGCAGACCACACAGATAAGAATTCGAACCTCCAAGTATGTTGTAAAGCTGAACTTTTTGTTCTTTATCATCCCGTTTCTCAAGAAGATCCAGCCATTGTTCCAATGGAAAATCCGGCCTTGCATACAGCAGATTCAGATAAATATCTCTCGTTTTTTTATCATTCTCCAACTCGAGATGTTTCTCAATTTTTCGTATTTCTTTGTTCATCCCGAGTAAATCCTGCTCAAAATAACATTGCATTCCTCTGACAAAGCAAAGTTCCGGGATATTATCCGTCCACTCTTTTACCGGTTCAAAACCCATATCTACAAACGGAATTTCCGCATAATTTCGTATTGCAAAATCTCGAAGAAGCTTATAATCCTCTGTTTTTCTCATGGCGAAAAAGGCTTCTTCTATAAAACCTTCTGCTTCATACCACTGACCAACTGTCGTCCAGAAGATCTTCTCAGGAGGTTTCCTGCAAACTTCCTGCTTAAAAAGAAGGGCTGTGCTGTATTTCTCTTTTCCCGTTTCTGTCAAAAATCCTTTTCTGACGAGATTTTCAATCGTTTCTGCACCGCCGCTGACCTTCCATATATCCTGGCACATTTTTTCGTTAAACCATGGACACCAGCCTCCGATTTCAAGAAAATCTTTCTCCAGTTTTGACAACGTTCCGAGAATTTCCCTATCAATATATTCCGCAATTTCATAACGTTCCCGTAATTCATCGATTGTAATCCTGGAACCATATTTTTGTGCCTTTTCGAATATCCGGATCATTAAGCTGACACAGCCGGGCCAGCCGCCCGTCACCTGATAAATTTCCCTTGCTTTAATTGAAAGCCGCTTTGTTTTGCAGATCTCATCTATCTCCTCAAGCGTAAACAGAAGACTTTTCTGTGTGATCAGATACATTTTTTCCTTCCATATGAGATCCAGAAATTTCCGGTGCGGTTTTTCCCTGCTCACAAAGATGCACCGGTTATCCCCACATAGTTTATGGACAAAGTCGACAAGTGCCATTGCTTTTACGTCTGATATTGGCAGATTCATATCCTCACAGATCACCCATATCTTTTCCTGTTCCATGCGATTTCGTATCTGTGTTAATTTTCTGATAAAGGTCCGGTCATCCCGCTCTTTATCCATAAAAAACACTACAAAATTGATCCCCGTCTGTTTCTGTATCAGCATATTTACAACCACTGTTTTTCCGGATGCTGCTGCTCCTTCAATAAAAATAGAAGGGAATGTCTTTATCCCCTTCTCTATCACCTGTGTCTTATCTATATAGTCCTCTCTGGTAGAAAAAAATACCTTATCTGTTCTCTGCAGTGTCATCTTCTGTAAGGATTCCTCCATTGCTCAGCTTATCCAGAAAATCCTGAATATCCTCTTTTGCCACATCTTCATCCACATCATATTCTTCCATAATGCCATTCAGAAGATCCTCAAAAGTCACATCATTCTGCAGCATTTTCCAGAGTTCCATTCCAATCTCATTCACTGTGATCAGGCCATTAAACTCTAGTGCTGTTTTTCCTGTAGGAATGATGATGTACTCACCGGCAATCTCTCGTAACACAAAACTCCTGTCGATTTTCATAATACTTTTCTTCTCCCTGTACTCACTTACCAGAACAGAAATCACATATTTTATGGCACACAAAAGAAACACAGATCATACTTTTCAAATTTATGAATGTTCTGTATTTGCCTTTATATTCCACAGCTTTTCATCTGCATTATGCCATTTTACATGTTGAATGACCATCCTGTTTTCTGTAAAAGCCTGGCACTACATAATAATAATTAAGTAGTGGTTACCATTTATTTTGTTGTCATTTTTGCTTTAAAAACTGAATTTTGGGGATTTATCCACAGAAGAGAGTTGTAAAAAACTTGAATATTATGTAACCGTATGTTAGAATACAAAAAGAATGGAGAAAATTTGTTTTTTTATAACATTAACGACACTACTTAATTATTATTATGTAGTGTTTTTGTTTTATTCCGTCACTCCTTCCGGCAATCGGATGTCACTCAGAAGAAGCTCCAGCCGTTCCATACTGGCCAGATATTTCTGTTCAGAATCTGCTGTATATATACGCGTTGTCTCAATACTACTGTGCCCGAGGATATCCGCCAGGCCTGATATATCACTGGTGAGCTGATAATACATTCTTGCAAACAAATGTCTGAATGCATGCGGATAAACCTTCTCTACTGCAATCCCAGCCGCCTTGCTGAGTTTTTTCATCTGCGTCCATATATTACTGCGATTCTGTGCATTTCCATTCTTTGTTATAAAAATAATCCCATCATTAATTTTGTGTATAAAACAATAATACAGAAGCTTTTTTCTGATCGCTCCCGGTATTAAAATACGTCGAATTTTTCCTTTATTATGAATGATAATATTGCCCCGCTTCACTGCACCTACTGTAAAATATTTCAGTTCGCTGATACGAATTCCTGTCGCTGCAATTGTCTCCATGATCATCCCAAGACTCTTTTGCCCCTTTTTATACGCGGTCCTGATCAGTTTGTGATATTCATTCTCCGACAGCAGCTGTTCTTCCTGCAAAATCATCTGTTTCTGCACTTTCACCCGCTTCACTTTCATGGAACTGACACCCAGAAATTCCAGGAACTGAGAAAGCGCTGCCAGCATAGAATTTACACTGGATACAGCATAGTGTTCCTGCAGCCACATTTTATATTCCAGAATCCTCTGTTTTGAAATCTCATAATTATAATCTAAAAATCTGCAAAATGTATTGATATCGGTAAGATATTTATCAATTGTTGCCGGTGCATTTTCTCTTTCCAAAAGATATAATCGAAATTCTTTTATTGATTTGTGAGGTTCAATTACAATTGACTGTTTTTGCATATTAGCCTCCCGCTATAATAATGTTTCCGCCCATAATATTTTTCCTTTCCTCAGGTATTCTACGTTATTATTTATCTTTTTCTTTTTCCTACGCTTGTCCTCCTCTGTTCTGTCGAGTTATCTAAAGCATAGTTTTCACTTTCCTATATGAACACTGTCCCGCCAGACACTGTTCACTTTATAATCTTATATTTTTTCATAAGCCTGATTCTTCGGTTTCCTGTTTCCAGTGTTCCCGCTACACCCTTGCGTTTATATCCGCATACCTCCTTCCCATATTTCAGTATACGAAGAATCCACGCAATCGGCAACAGAAATGGAGCTGTTTTCAAAAAAGTGAACTCTCTTTTCATACTTTTGACTGGTGGAAAAATCGTCCTTAAAACAGTAAATCCTCTTTTTTTATGCCACTGACGATCCACTTCATTTAATGTCAGATTACTGCTGTGCATCCGCTCCCTGCTCTCATATCCATACACCCCCGAATCCAGAACATCTCTCAGCAGCATAGATTCATCCACTTTTATTTTACGCCATTCCTCCGGAAAACATGCCTTCTTTTCATCAAACCCAAGATACTTTCGTCCAATCTGAAATAAAGCTGCCGCAAAAAATTCACCATGGATTTCTCTGCTCCATCCAAGCAGCAGCTGCCAGTTGATCCTTTCGCCCCAGGTATTGCTGTACATGACAATATCACAGACCTGACGAATCCCAAATCCACAGTGCAAAAAATGCTTATATGCATGACAGAGCAGATAAAACAGATGCTCTGTATAATTTAACGTAGAAATCTCTATTCCTTCTTTTTCAATCAAAATCTGATTTTTCACGGGATTCTCAAAAAATCTGTTGAAATCCCCATAAGCCTCTACCTCCGATGAAAACAGTTCTTTATGCAACTCTATGTACAATGGTGAGTCCTGCTTCCCGTAGGAAACCTCATACTCCTCATCAAGGTCAATTCTCTTTTTCACCGGTTTCATTCCAAACTCCAGAAGCGCTTTGTGACATTTACGGAACTGACTTGCCTCCACAAGAATATCTTCATCTCCCGACAAACGAAGATCCGGTTTCGGATAAAGTTCCCGGCAGACAATCCCCTTGACCGTCAGTACCCGAATCCCTTTTTGCTGCAAAAAACGCAGCAGATCCAGATATTCCTGCGTCTTAATCGTCTGCAGCATCACCAGATTCAATGTCTTTCGCCTGTATATCTGAAACAGCTCCCGAAGTTCTTTTTGCCCGCTCTGCTGCACTGCATCACACTGAAAAACAGCCTCATAGATCATCGGCAGCACATGATGCGATTCTGCAAGATAAAATATCCGCTGCCACTCATCAAGTGCCAGCGGTTTCTGCCATAAAACATGTTCATTTTTCAACGAAGCCTTTACCGCTTCAAGAAATAATACCTCTGTCTGTTCCATAAACTTCAGCCCTTTCCCTGTATGTCAAC
>NZ_CAKROJ010000106.1 GCF_934372025.1 uncultured Blautia sp. | reverse complement strand
TCATTTTCCGGATCTGTGTAAGCAGTTGCCTCGTCAAGGATCACGATCGGAGCATCCTTTAACATCGCTCTTGCAATCGAGATACGCTGTCTCTCGCCACCTGACAGATGCCCTCCTGCACCTCCGACAACCGTATCAAATCCATTCTCCAACTGCGTGATAAATTCATAGCATCCGCTTTTCTTTGTCACCTCGATAATCTGTTCATCTGTAGCCTCCGGATTTCCCTGTCTGATATTTTCACGAACCGTTTCATTAAACAGATAATTATCCTGTGCAACATATGCCATTTTCCGGTTAAAATCTGCAAGTGCCATTTCTTTTACATCAACTCCGCCGATTTTGATGCTTCCGGAATCTACATCCCAAAGAGATGCGATCAGCTTTGCAATGGTCGACTTGCCGCTTCCGGAAGGTCCTACGATTGCATTTACCGTTCCTGCCTTTAATTCCATATTTACTCCATGCAGAATCTCTTTGTCGTGATAACCAAATTTGACATTTTCAAGCGTAACGGAATTATCTTTTGGAACACGTTCACTTTTCTCCGGACGTTCAAGCTCCGGCTGTTCCAGAATCCCTGCTACTTCGTCAACGATCACTCCGATCTTGCCTAAATCATCTGTATAGGAACCCACTGTGATCAACGGTCCAACGATTCCAAGTGATAAAATAATGCAGATGACAAAATCAGAAACCGCAAGTGTTCCATTCGCTACATAATGTGCTCCAAACGGCAATACCGTAAGAAGCGTATAAGGTGTGACCACCATCATCAGTGCATGAAAGATCGAGCACCGTTTCATCCAGGAAATAAAGGAATCCGCATATGCAAAAGCCGCCTTTGTAAATTTGGCATAAGAACTTTCTGTCTTTCCAAATGCCTTGATCACTTCGATTCCGTCAATATATTCCACTGCCGCATCATTCAGATCTTTTGTTGTCTGAACCGTTCTCTCGAAACTTGGTTTATAATCCAGCATCATTCCAAAATAAGAGAATAGTCCAACAATAACCGGAACCAACGACCAAAGTGCCAGTCTCCAGTCTGTCAGAAAGAAATAGACCAGAATCACAACCGGTGCCAGTAGATTGGATGTGAATTCCGGGACAACATGCGCCAGTGTCGTCTCGATACTGTCAATTCTTTCCACCATGATATTCTTAAATGTACCGGATGATGTATCCTTCACATAACCAAGTGGTACCCGCGCCAGTTTATCACAGCAGGATTTTCTTATATTCGCCAACACAGCAAACGTTGCTTTATGTGACAATGCTGTCGAGAGCGAATGAAACAGTTCTGCAATGATAAATGACAGCGCAATGAAAACCGCTTTTGCAAGATACGATTCAAACTCCTTTTCACCACTTAAAAACAGCTTTACTACATCTGCAATGATAAAATACGGAAAAATCTTAAAAATCACATTTCCTATTGCAAGTAACACACTCCACACATAGGCAATTCTTTTTTGTCCGGCCCACGTCAGAATCCAGCTGACTGCCGACTTCTTTTTTTCTTTCACATCTGTTCACTCCTTACGTTCGTTTTATTGTTTTACCTTCTGTTAGTTCGTGCTAACCAACATATAATAAAATAGGTGGTCTACTGGCATCAACCACCTGATATTATTATCCTGTCTGAACTTTATTCAGAAATCCAGAACCTGCAACACACATAACCTATTCAGAATTCCTGCATCAGTTATACTGGAAATTCAATATTCCACAATCGTTCCCAGCCACCTGTATTAAATTCTTTCAGTTGATGCACATTTTTCTTTGCAGTCTCCCTGTCTATATCATGCTCAATGATCTGAAATACCGACGAAAAAAATCCCGTATAAATCATGTGCATAAGGCTTTCCTCTACAACTGGTATTTTTACACCGGCCTCCTTCATTTTTTCCATATATTTCAGGCTGGACTTCATTTCCCGCTTCACCATATTGTGTATGAATAATTCAAACTTTCCACTGTCTCCGCATTTCAACAATAATCTGAAATTATCATAATGATCATAAATATAATCAACCATCTGTTCCATCCCATCACTGGATGTATCCGACATATTCCTTGTCTGGTCACTGGCTGAAAGCTTTTCAAATGCCTCAACGATCTGGTCATAAATCTGATAAATATGTTCCATATAGGGATCCGTCAGTGCATCAAAAAGTGCCTCTTTCGTCGGATAATATTTGTAAAATGCGCCAGTAGTAAGTCCGGCATCTTTTACAATGTTTCTTAATGATGCTCCGGTCAAACCATCTTTCAGGAAATGTTTTCTGGCTGTATCTAATATGTTTTTTTGTGTATCTTCCGCTTTCGTCGACATGCTTTTCGTATCCTCTAAATTTTCTCCCCATAAATATAACAGTGTTATATAACACTGTTATATTTTAACTCATTATAAGAATTTGTCAAGTCTGCTGTTTAGATTTTTTTATTTTTCCTGTGTATTCAGTTTCCATTTTGCAACAGCATTTCTCACCCGCCGGTCAATATCCCGACGTGCACTCTGGCATTCTTTCGGATATTTTCTTGCTGCCTGAAATGCCAGTTTCATAAAAAGTCCAGAGCCAACCGGAAGCATTGTCTTTAGCATGCTCTCTGGAAAAACGAAATGGGTTCCATGCTCATAAATTACAAACTCTAATCTGCATGTATGAGAGCGTTCTTTCATTCGCTGTTTCATTCGGCGGATATATTTTGCAGTATCCCACAACACATCATCTTCCGCACCAATCAGCAATAACGTTCCATGGATTTTTTCAATCTTGATCATCTCGTCTTCTGTGATTGGATGAGCCTTTTCCGAGTCATCAAACAGTTTTCTTGAATTAATCATATCACCAGTCCGTTTTGTTTCTTTTTCAATCACATGCCAGTAATCCGGATGTTTATAGCAAAAAGGCATGTACGGAAGTGGTTCTCCGTTGTAAGAGAAAAGTGATTCGCCCTCAATCGGCCATTCCTTACATCCATCTTTTTTGCCCTGCATAAACCCCTGCCAGATAAAGTCACTCGGTGTCAGACCTATCGTCAATGTAATATCCTCAAAATAAGAAGCTGCAGTCAATGCAAGTGTTCCTGTTGTAGAAGCCCCGACAATTCCTATCTTCTGATTACCATGTACTTTTAACCAATTGATTGCTTTCTCTATACGTTCCAGCGGATAATTATGATGCCCATAATCCTTTTTTGCCGGTGACATCGTCATCACATTCACACCAAGTTTATGTAACCATTTTACGGATGTACGCGCCAGATAATCCTCCGGATCATCTCCAATCATTGCTATCATTGCACAGTCTGAGTCTGTTTTGCATTTCCAATATGCACCATAAAATCCATCTGATTCCACATCAAAATGTCTTTTCTTCATCTGTATCATCTCCTTAACATCATTCACCTTTCTCCAAAACTATTATTTTGTTCGAAATATTCCGAACGGCTGGAATCTTACCTATTACACAATAAACAGGCATAAGCTCTTTCATTCCCTCAACAAGACTGACTTCCTGCAGAACAAAAAAATTCGGTACAACCTTTTGCAGTTCTGTTCCGTTCTTAACTCCCCATGTGAATTTTGCATTGCTGCCCTCTATAGATTTTTCTTTCACATGTTTTACAACAAATGGTGACATGGTTTCGACCATTACAGTTACTTTCTGAAATGATCTTTTAATAATAGAAAACATCTTTCTGATATCCTTTTCACATAAATACATAGTAAGTCCTTCAATTATCACCAGAACATTTTCTCCATGATAATCAATATCATCCACGTAGGAATCATCCATTGCGGATTTTGCAATCTGATATATCGGACCTGTTTCTGGAAGAAACTGCCGCCTTATCTTTATGGTCTCCGGCAGGTCTACATTGTACCAGCGCAGATATTTTCCCTTCATCCGGTAGCATCTGGTATCCAGTCCACATGCAAGATTTATAACAACTGTATTTGCATGCTTCTCCAAATATTGCTTAACCATCCGGTCTAATACGATTGTTCTCGCAATCACACCACAATTCATGGCTTTATCCTTATCTGCTTCGGAAAAGTCATAGTCCAGCTTTTCCACAAGTTCTACTGCAATCTCATCCTTGATCTTTGCATTTTGCTTTTTTGTCTCTTTTGCTCTTGCATACAAAGTCTGTACCATCGTTTCCGGTACGCCTGTCACATTCACTTTTTCTTTCATTGTCTGTCACCTTCCACTGCCCTTCTTACTTCTTCCACCCACTCTACACTATGACAGCAAAACAGTTCTTCGTGCTGCATGTTGTGTCTCCGAATATCCGGATTTTTGAAATAAGTACGATATCTCTTTTCGTATTTTTCACCCATCTTTATTGCGTAAAACACATGGATAGTTGTTCCCGGCACATCAATTCCATGCTGAACTTTCGTAACCAGATCAGAATAAAACTGATTATAAATACTCTGTTTCGTAATCCATGGGCAGCCTCCTTTACCGATTCCAAACATATTCAAAAATCCATTATATAATTCTTTTTTTACCTCGTCTGTCTTGCTCAGCTTTTTCTGCATAAATTTCGGAAGAGCACCTGTATGTATCATTTTATACATAAAAGGCACTACCATGGATGACTTGATTTTTGCCACAAGACGACCTGCTTCGTCCATATCACTGCTCCCAATAATGCCATGATCTATATGAATTCTTTTTCGCTGAATCAAAAGGGATACAAAGCTTCCGCCAAGAGAGCACCCATACGCTGCTTTAATTCTTCCACCATACTTTTTCTTGATTTCCAGCTCAATCTTTTCGCATTCATCTTC
>NZ_CAKROJ010000105.1 GCF_934372025.1 uncultured Blautia sp. | reverse complement strand
TCAGGACTGTCGGGAAAGTATGAGGTAGCACAAATGAAAATCAAACAGGTGGAAGAGCTTGTCGGAATCACAAGAAAAAATATCCGCTTTTATGAAGATCAGGGGCTTCTTAATGTAGAACGTGCCGAAAACGGATACAGGGAATATCATCAGGCGGATGTCATCCGATTACAGGAGATTAAATTATTTCGTAAGATGGATATTTCCATAGAAGAAATGAAACTTCTCTTCGAGAAAAAGAAAAGCCTGCAAATCTGTCTGGAACAGCATCTCAAAGAACTTGAACATCGAAAGGAAGGTCTTTTGAAGATGCAGGACATGTGCGAACGCCTGATTCTGGAACACCGGTCACTGGAATCTCTGAATGCGGAAGAATGTCTGGAAGAAATCGAGCAGATGGAGAAGGAAGGTGTGAAGTTTATGAACGTAAATAAAACGGATGTCCACAAGAAAAAAAGAATGGGAGCAATCATCGGTGCAGCAGTTATGACAGTGCTTATGCTGATTGTGATCATAATTATGTTCTGGGCGAACGCTCAGGATCCGATTCCACTGGGAATGCTTCTGTTCATAACGGGAATCCCGGCAGTTATAATTGCAGGAACGCTCATAGCACTTGCCGGAAGAATGAAAGAAATCGAAGGAGGAGAAGAAGATGAAGCTTCTAAGTATTGAATATATTCCAGGAGTTGATTTTGAGCCGCTTGGAATTGTAAAAGGAACCGTTGTACAGACAAAGAATATCGGAAGAGATTTTATGGCGGGCATGAAAACTCTGGTTGGCGGTGAAATTGTAGGTTATACGGAAATGCTGAATGAAGCCAGACAGATTGCCACAAAACGTATGGTAGATGAGGCGAAAGAGATGGATGCGGATGCCGTGATCGGTGTCAAGTATGGATCTTCCCAGGTTATGGCAGGGGCAGCAGAAGTGATCGCTTATGGAACTGCTGTGAAATACAAATAAATATCAGAAAAACGAATCTCACATCACATTTCTGTGGTGTGGGATTTTTCATTTATTGAGAAAATACATTTTCATGGTTGCACGATTTTTGAGGACAGAGTATACTGTTACAGAAATAAAAGTAACGATAAACAAAAAGAGGAAGATCTTTATGAGAAAAATTGTACTTGCATCTGCATCGCCGAGACGCAGGGAACTTCTGGCAGCAGCAGGTGTGATATTTCAGGTATGTGCGGCTGATTGTGAAGAAAAGATCACTTCGGACAGACCGGAAGAAATTGTGCGCGAATTATCTATGCAGAAAGCAACTGCAGTTGCTATGAATTTTGATATGGAAGAAGACTCTGTTGTGATCGGAGCGGATACGATTGTCTCCTATGAGAACAGAATTCTTGGTAAGCCATCTGATGAAGCGGAGGCATTTACGACACTGAAAATGCTTCAGGGAAATACGCATCAGGTATATACAGGGGTATCTGTCCTGATAAAAAAAGATGGAAAATGGGAAGATGTTTCATTTGCAGAATGTACAGATGTAACATTTTATCCGGTATCAGATGGAGAAATCGAGGCATATATAAAGAGCGGAGAACCTATGGACAAGGCTGGAAGCTATGGTATACAGGGTGGATTTGGAATATATGTAAAAGAAATCCACGGGGAATATACCAATGTGGTTGGTCTGCCGGTAGGAAGGCTTTTTTATGAAATGAAGCAGCGCGAAATTGAGTTAAGAGGTTAATAACAAATGATAAAAGCATGTATTTTTGATCTGGATGGTACTTTAGCTAACACATTGGAGTCTATGGCATATGTTGCCAATGAAATTCTAGAAAAATTAAATCTTCAGCCGCAGCCGGTTGAGAATTTTAAATATTATAGTGGAGAAGGTGCGGATATGCTGATCAGACGCTGCCTGAAAGATGCAGGAGATCCGGAGCTTGTGCATTATGAGGAATGCCGCAGAATTTACCGTGAAAAGTTTGATGAAGATCCGTTATATAAAGTAGTGCCGTATGATGGGATTAAGGAAGTACTGGCTGAACTCAGAAAACAGGGAATGAAACTGGCGGTTTGTTCCAATAAGCCACATGTGGCAGCAGTCAAAGTAATCGAGAAGATGTTTGACGGATATTTTGACATTGTTATCGGACAGAGCAGTGCAATACGCAGAAAACCGGCACCGGATGGTCCGCTGAAAGCAGCCTCTGAATTTGGAGTGCAGCCATGTGAATGTATGTATGTGGGCGATACCGGAACAGATATGGAAACCGGAAATGCGGCAAAGATGCATACCGTTGGCGTACTTTGGGGCTTCCGTGACCGAGATGAGCTGGTGAATAAGGGAGCAGAAGCACTTGCGGAAAAACCGTATGATCTGCTGAAACTATGCGAGGTGTGGAAAAATGATTAAATTAGTTGCAAGTGATCTGGATGGAACATTGCTTCTTAAGGGAGCGCAGAGTCTTCCGGAGGAAATTTTTCCACTGATCAGACAGCTGAAAGAAATGGGTATTCTGTTTGTGGCAGCCAGTGGCCGTCAGTATGCAAATATGATAAAAATGTTTCGCCCGGTAGTGGATGATATGGGCTTTATCAGTGAAAATGGCGGACTTGCTGTCTATAATGAAAAGGTGCTTTACCAGGAAAATTTTGAACAGAGCCTGGCAAGAGAAATTGCAGAGAGCATTTACAGGAGAGAAGGTTCGGAATTTACCTGTTCCACCAGGGATTTTTATTATATTCGACCAAAAACAGAACATTTCAGAGACCTCATGTATAATGTGGTAGGGAATAACTGTCATGAGATAAACAGTTTTGATGAAATTACGGAACCATGTATGAAGCTTGCTGTATATGAAAGAGGCGGTCTTCAGGAAAATACAATTTATTACTGGAAGGAACAGTTTGGAGATCGCTGCACAGTTGTTACTTCAGGAAATGCATGGGTGGATCTTATTCCGTTTGATACCAATAAAGCCAGAGGTGTGGAAGTATATCAGAAGCTTCTTGGGATCAGACCGGAAGAATGCATGGTATTTGGGGATGAATATAACGACATTGCCATGTTGGAATCAGTTCCGTACAGCTTTGCAATGTCACATGCAAAAGAGAAGGTAAAAGAAGCTGCGTCCTATGAGACAGACCGTGTTGAGACCATATTAAGAAAACTGATCGCAGCAAATGGAAAAATGGAGGAGGTACTGAAATAATGTACAGTGAAGAGAGTATTGCAACATTTCTGAAAGAGCAGAGCAGACTTTATGATGAACCAGTGGCGGAAACATTGGAGGAAGCAGAGGAGTTCCTGGAAGACTGCATGGCTGTGGAAGTGGACAGCATCAGAGAAGTACGGGAATATCTGGATGAAGCAGGTGCAGATGTCAGTGGAATGTCAGATGATGAACTTGCTGACGCGTGTGAGGTATTTGCACTTCCGTCCGGTGGGTTCCTGATCGTAGAAGGCTGACCCGGAAGAATAAAGGTTACTGTATCCCTGACTGTTAAATGACAGCCGGGGATATTTTTATGTAATAAGAGACGTAAAACACAAATTACATCAGATAAAAAAGCTATGCTATAATTTGCTCAAGAGACGGGGTATAGATACCGACGAGATTGACACAGAAGCAAGTCGAATTCTATGAGAAATAAATAAGGAAAAGTGATAAAAAGGAGGATGGATTATGCGGAAGGAGAGAATTCTTGCAGTCATCATGTCAGTGCTGCTGATACTGTCAATGATTCCGGTAACAGTATTTGCCGCAGAAACAACAGCGCTGGATGGCAAGCTGAAGATGCAGGGAACTGCAGCAGAAGGTAAGACACTGAGTGCGGATTTTAAATCAGTAAAACCAGAAGGAATTACAGAAGAAGATGTTACGTATTGCTGGGAAAGAAAGACTTCTGAAAATGAAGCAGCAGAGAAGGCAGGGGAGAAGCCTGAACTGAAAACTCTTGGCAAAGAAAAAACATACACTGTGACCAAAGAGGATGTTGGATCCAAAATCGTACTTACTGTTACTGGTAAGGAAGAAAAGGGATACAGCGGAAGTCTGACAGTAGTTTCTGATACTGTGGCAGCGGCACAGCAGACAGAAGAGGAACCAAAACAGACTGAAGAAAAGGCAGATACTGCTGAGGAGCAGAACTCAGAAGAAACAACAGAGCCTGAAACGGCGCAGGAAGAAGAACAGGCAACAGAGCCTGAAACAAGTCAGAATGAAGAACAGGCAGCAGAGCCTGAAACGAGTCAGAATGAAGAACAGGCAGCAGAGCCTGAAACGACGCAGGAAGAAGAACAGACAGCTGATACGGAAGGAACACAGGCTGCTGAGAATGCAGACGAGGCAGAGGCAGAAGAACCTGCACAGGATGCAGCAGAAGATAATACTGAAATTCCGGAAGCAACAACAGATGAAGAAAAACAGCAGGGTGAAGCTGCCGGCTCAGAAACTGTAGAGGGAATTCCGGAAGCAAAAGAAGATGGAACTTATGATCAGGCAGACGCAAGTATTATGGTCGGCGATGGAAGTTCTGATGTGGTGGATTTCGGAACCGTGATCGCCGGACAGGAAGACAGCGTTCAGGAACAGTATGTGACAGTCAGCAATACAGGAAATACAGAACTGAATTTTGAAGAGATCAGTCCGGAACATTTTATGGTCCAAGATATTTCAGACCCGCTGGAACAGAACAGCAGTCAGCAGTTGTGGATCGTTCCGCGTGCCGGTGTTGAAGCCGGAACCTATGAGGATACGATCACTTATACAAGTGCAGAAGGTGTAAAAGTTTCTTTCATAGCAAAAATGACAGTGGAAGATAAGTCACAGAATAACGAGTCACAGGATGATCAGACATCTGATGCGGAAAAAGCACCGGATGCGGTACCGGATAAGAATACCGAAAAACAGCCGGACAATACAGATGGCA
>NZ_CAKROJ010000104.1 GCF_934372025.1 uncultured Blautia sp. | reverse complement strand
AATTTCCATACGGATCCATCCTGTCTCCATACAGTCATGGATTCCATGCTGCACTGCATTTTCCACCAGAGGCTGCAATATCATACTAGGGATACGGATATTTTCAATATTCTCATCTACATCTTTAATGTAAGTGATATCACCTGCAAAACGGACATTCAGAATATAGATGTAGTTATCTACCGCTTCAATCTCCTCCCAGAGCATTGCATCTTCTTCCATTTTACGTACATTATAGCGAAAAAAATCTGCCATCTTTTCAAGAAAAATACCTGTATTATCCGCGTCACCCATCATTGCCAGCTGTGCACCTGCATTCAGACTGTTAAACAGGAAATGCGGATTGATCTGCGCCTGAAGGTATTTCAGCTGAGCCTCCTTCAGATGAGTCTCCATAAGAAGCTCTCGTTCCTTCATCTGTGCCTGACGTTCCATACTTTCCTTAAGCTGCTCGATATTCTGGCGAATACTTTCCAGCATCTGGTTAAAGCTTCGTGTTACAACACCAACCTCATCTTCAACAACTACCGGAAGCTGAGGTACATTTAAGTTACCCTTTGCAACCTCATGTGCCGTATTGGAAAGATCAGTCAACGGCTGGATCATATTGCGCACAAGAATGGTCGTCATGGCAAGTCCAAGGGCATATACCACCACCATAACAAAAATACAAAGCCTGTACAACACGTCCATCACAGAAAGAAGAAGCTGATAATTAGCAGAGTTTGTTTTAAACCGAAGATTATTCAGTCTGTATATATAGGAATTAATATATTCATATAATTCGCTTTCAGACTCATAGGCCGTTTTATACTTTTCTACATTTCTGCCTCGCTTTGCCTGAACGGTTTCACTCGTCAATTCCAGATAGCTTTCCGACATTCGCCGGATATTTTTTTCCAGCATTTTCACTTCATTATCCAGATTCTTATCATTCAGTTCTTCTATCAGATTTTTATAATTCTGTTCATATCGGTAATAATTCTCCAGTGCCTGGGTGCTCTTTGTATTCAGATACTCAAACACGGTATTTTCCACCTGTTCCAGGGCTTCTGACAGTTCATTTACAGCTGTGTTACTGGAAAAAACAGCATCGATACGCATTACCGCCGTATGGATCTGATTGAAAATAAAAATATTGATTCCCAGTATAAGCACCAGCACCAGAATCATTACACCACTCAGACGGGTCTGTATGGAATTTTTAACGGAAGATATTTCTTTAACATGTTTCATCCCTTGTCCTCCGTCCTGTAATCCCCGGTATTATCCTTTGTGATAACATGCTGGTTTACACTGTAATATCCGTTGCTGTGCCCCAGAGTAAGATATTCATCAAGTGCATTGATACTGTATCTTCCTATCTCATCCATATCCAGTGCGATAGCTGAAGAGATAATTCCCTTATCAATTGCGTCCAGAATCATTTCAGAATAATAGTATCCAATCACCTTGACATTTCCAACCTGGTTGTAGTCGATCAGCGCCTGATAGACGCATTCCGTTACAACCTCATCCATACATACCAGAATATCAGGCAGCTCTTCTTCATTTACAAACATATCACGAACAAATTCTTCTGTATCAAAATCTGCACTGCTGTCCACACAGTATTCTGTCATGTCTACAGACTGTCTCTCATTTTTCACTGCTTCAAGTTCTTTTTTCACCTGCGAATAGACCAGATTGCTTTCCTGTGTTTTGGACGCTGATGTCGAAAGGAACATGACACTGGTCGTTCCTTCTGCCTTAAGCAGACCCTTGATCTGCTCTGTATAGGCACTTCCCATCTGATAGCTGTTTAATCCTACAAAACTGATCCTGCCTGTTGCAGTATCATCCGTCATAACCGTTACCACAGGAATTTTATCCTTCAGTGCTTCATTGATCAGATGCTGTTCTTCTTTGCTTCCATCTGCCTCAAGAATGATTCCATCTACCTGTGATGCGATTCCGATCTTCAGACAGTCAGCCTGCGTGTATCCGTTCATCTGTTCCGAAGTAAGCATTTCCACATACGCATTTTCACTTTCTGCTGCTTTGGACGCACTCTCATAAACAGACTGCCACATACTGGTATCCTTTTCATTTGAGATCATCAGATAATGTCTCTGATAGCTCGCAGCATATTCACCTTCTCCCAGTTCCACTCTGTCCAGATTTTTCTGAAAATAAATCCAGATTCCGGAAAGGAAAAAGATGCAGCCTGCCAGCACACAGAAAACTGTCAGGGTATATTTCTTCATAATTTTCATTCTTTCTATTGTTTTTTACCAGATATCAGTGTAACACATTCTGCCCGGCACTGCAAAAGCGTTCTTGTTTATATAAACGAAAAGGGCCATTGCGCCAAACGCAATGACCCAAATCATTCATTTACATTTTATCTCATTCACAGTATTTCTGTTATTATCCGTTCTTTCTGCTGGATAATACGTCGAATACAACTGCGATCAGAAGTACGGCACCTTTTACAACATACTGCCAGGAGTCACCGATACCCATGATTGACATACCCATGTTGATAACACCAAGAAGAAGCGCACCGATTACTACACCACCAACGGATCCGCTGCCGCCGTAAGCAGAAGCACCACCGATGAAACAGGAACCGATTGCATCCATCTCGAAGGATGTACCTGTACTACCATTTACAGAACCTACACGTGCTGCACAGAGAAGACCTGCAAGACCTGCAAGAAGTCCCATGTTAACATAAGCAATAAAGTAAACTTTGTTTGTATCAATACCAGAAAGCTGTGTAGCTTTTTCATTACCACCAATTGCATAGAAATAACGTCCGAATGCTGTTCTGGATGTGATGAAATTGTAGATCAGGCAGATTGCAACTACCCAGATGAACATTACGGAAATACCTTTGTACTGGAACAGTTTGTAGCAGTACCAGAGGATAACTGCTGCAATGATAACAGCTTTGCTGTAATCAGAAAATGCTGTATTCTGACGATAGCCTTTTTTAGCTTTGTTTGCTCTGGAACGAACCACGTTGAAGATTACATATACTGCAACGATAACACCTACGATCAGTGCAGAATAATTTGCTGTTTCATCAAGTCCCGGAACATTGATGTAAGAAGTAAACACTTTCAGGAAATCTTTGTTCTGGATAGATACTGTCTTGTTATCCAGGATCAGACGTCCAAATCCACGGAAGATAAACATACCGGCAAGTGTTGTGATAAATGGAGGGATACGTTTGTAACCGATCCAGTAGCCCTGCCATACACCTACAAGGATACCAACTGCAATACAGATGATGATTGTAAGATAAGGATTCATTCCTTTGTTGCTGATAAGAACTGCTGCAAGTCCGCCAACCAGACAGATAACTGCACCAACAGAAAGGTCGATGTTACCACCTGTCAGGATACATAACAACATACCACAGGCAAGGACAAGAACATAACCGTTCTGAAGCATTAAGTTTGACATATTCTGCGCATACAGAAGTCTTCCATCTGTCAGTCCGCAGAAGAGGATAAATACAATCACCAGTGCGATGACCATAGTATATTTTCTTAAGAAGTCTTTTACATTAAATTTCATTTTTTTACCCCTTTCCCAGTAGAATCTATGGTTACAGATCCTATTACTTATTCTGTTCCTGCATGATCGATGCCATGATACGTTCCTGAGTTGCCTCTTCAGCGGTGAATTCACCTGCCAGACGTCCCTCACTCATAACATAGATTCGGTCACACATACCAAGAAGCTCTGGCATTTCAGAAGAAATCATGATAACTGATTTTCCTTCTTCTACCATTTTATTGATCAGACAGTAGATATCATATTTAGCACCTACGTCAATACCTCTTGTAGGCTCGTCCAGAATCAGAATATCCGGTTCTGTAAACATCCACTTACCAAGCAGTGCCTTCTGCTGGTTACCACCGGAAAGGTTACCGATCTTCTGTTCATTAGAAGGAGTTTTGGTTCCCATTTCCTTTGTCATATCATCAGCCAGATGTACTTCGAGATCTGTATTGATAACACCTTTCTCGCAGACCTTGGAAAGTCTTGCAAGCGTTGTATTAAATCGGATTGATTCTCCAAGGATCAGTCCGTTCGTCTTACGGTCTTCAGTCACATACGCAAGTCCATGACGAATTGCATCCTGTGGATTCTTGAGATTTACTTTTTCTCCCTTGATATAAAGGTCTCCGGAAATATTGGTTCCATAGCTCTTACCAAATACAGACATTGCAAACTCTGTACGTCCTGCACCCTGCAGTCCTGAGAAACCAACAACTTCTCCTTTATGTACTTTACAGTTGATCTTGTCATCTACGACTTTTTCCGGATAAAGCGGATGGTGTACCGTCCAGTCCTTCACTTCGAGCATAACGTCTTTGCTGACATTATGTTTTCTGGACGGATAACGGTCATCCATGGAACGACCAACCATACCTTTGATGATACGGTCCTCGCTAAGATCATCCACACCTTTTGTCAGTGTCTCGATCGTACTTCCGTCTCGGATGATCGTACAGCGGTCTGCACAGTAAATAATCTCATTCAGTTTATGTGTGATAATAATAGATGTCAGTCCATTCTTCTTGAATTCCATCAGAAGATCCAGGAGCATCTTTGCATCTTCATCATTCAGAGAAGAAGTAGGCTCATCCAGGATAAGAAGTTTAACCTTCTTTGAAAATGCCTTTGCGATCTCTACCAGCTGCTGCTTACCTGTTCCGATATCTTTGATCAGTGTCTGAGCTGATTCATGAAGACCAACCTGAGCCATGTGTTTTTCTGCTTCACTATATGTTCTGTCCCAGTCAATGCTGCCGCGTTTATTCTTAATCTCGTTTCCGAGAAACATATTCTCGCCAATAGAAAGCAACGGAATAAGCGCAAGTTCCTGGTGAATGATAACAATACCTTTTGCCTCACTGTCATTCAGGTTTTTAAACTTACATTCCTCACCTTCATAGGTAACTGTACCTGTGTAACTTCCATATGGATACTGACCACTTAATACGTTCATCAGTGTGGATTTTCCCGCACCGTTTTCACCGATCAGCGCGTGAATCTCTCCTCGCTGGACTTCAAGATTTACATTGTCCAGAGCCTTAACACCGGGGAACTCCTTCGTAATGTGATCCATTACCAAAATATTATCTGCCAAGGTGGCGCCCCCTTTCTCAAAAAAAAGCAGGCGGGGCATACACCCCGCCCTGATAATTC
>NZ_CAKROJ010000103.1 GCF_934372025.1 uncultured Blautia sp. | reverse complement strand
GGTCCAATGTAAAAGTCTTCCACACCATCAAAATACATTACATTTCCTTCTCCATCATACCAGTAATAGGGATTTCCTGAGTAATCACCATCTCCCGGATCACTGTTTTCCACATAATCATCACCCGCTGTTTGTGCTTCATAAGCAATTGAATCCGATTCTCTTAAAAAGGCGGCTTCTGAATAGATATTTCCATATCCTTCCTGAACTGGATAAATAAAAAGATCTCCATTTTCATCAAGACTTACATCTGCCACATAACTTCCATCTGAAGAAAAAAGCTGCAATGCTGTAGTTCCGGAAGTTTTAAATGTTCCATTATCAAAAAGATATCCTCCGCTTCCATCTGCATTTCTGGAATTGTAAATTTCCCAGGTTCCTTCTCCATAAAGGTTGATATTCATTGCATTAAGGTCCCCATACTGATACCAGCTGTCAAAATATGCAATAAATACTTCCAGGCTCTGTCCTTCTGCACTTGGATCATACTCTGTGCCTGTGTATGCATTGTCTGTATTGTCTGTATTAAGAATTTCTGTTAATTCCAAAGAATTAACTGCGTCTTTATACTCTTCCAGCATTTCGTCTGCCCAGTCTATATCCATCTTATACGCATAGCCATAGGTATGGTCATCCGTCTGGATATAAACCATTTTCCACAGACAGGTATCTTCATTTGCACCTGTTGTAAAGCTTAGATTATACACCGGATAACTGAATTTTTCCGTAAGCTTTTTGTTTTTCTTTTCTTTATAATCTGATATTTCACAGGCGCTGACAAATTCCGCAAAATTTTTCCTGATTGTATTCTCATCTTCACCCAAAACAGCATCATTTTTTGCGCTGCAGTTGACAATTACTGTCATTCCGTCCGCAGTCATATCTGAATAAAAATAACCACCTTCCCAGCTGGAGTTATTATAAAGTGGCTGCAAACCAGTATACCTTTTGGATGACATGAGCACATAAACAGAATTGTTTTCGTTTTCAGGTTCAGCTACATCCGTACCTTCGTTTACTTCTTTGTAAAAAATTATGTCATCTACATTTCCCATGTGAAGACTGGTTTCAGAATCAAGATAAAATCCGTCAATCCAATTACCAACCCTGTTGAACATATCATATCTGCCATTGCCATCTCCATACTCATCTGTATACTTCAAATATCCCTGTACGGTATTTTCTTCCAGCTGATATACAAATAATCCATCTTCCGTCAGCGTGAGGGTTTCTCCTTCGGAATTATTTCCATTTCGCCATATGCCTGAAAGCCTGGAAAAATCCACATCATTCTCTTCCTGTTCATATTCCGTTTCTTCTGCGAAAGTCAGATTACATGGTAGCACTCCAAAAGCAGTTTCCAAAACTGCCAGAATCATAATTGCGGTAAATACCTTTCTCTTCATCTGTATTCCTCCTCCTTTCATTTTCTTGCAGCACCATAATGGATATAAAGAAATTTATCATACATAAAGTATATGATGGATTTCCTGAAACTCCAATTAACTAGTGGTTAGTTTTTTCCTGCAGAAGTTCTAAAAGGCGCTGCCGCTTCATCCGTGTATCTCCGGTAATCTGAATTTTGGAATAAATCTGATTAACGTATTGCTTTACAGTCCCTTCTGAGAGAAATAGCCTTGATGCAATTTCTTTATTGCTAAGACGTTCGCTTATGTACTGAACGATTTTCCTGTCTCGCTCTGTAAGATTTGCAAAAATATCCGGGTATGTGTTCTCATTTCGAATACGTATACATTTTTCTTCAAAAGCTTTTCCGAGTTTTATGATTTGTGCTATAAATAATTCGTCTCTTTCCCCATCAAGGCTATCCAAAAGCCCTGCTAAATAGCAATAATTTTCAGCAAAGGGCATGAGCAGCCCATCTGGCACAGCTTCGTTGATGAGTTTTCTTAAAAGGGTTCTGGCTTCTACTTTTTTACCCAGTTTTTCATATGCAGCGGCGGTCTGAATCTGTATATATAAAGCTACCAACCCATAATGCATATTTTCACATGTCTCAAGTAATCTTTCATTTCTTCCGGCTATTTTTGAATACAATCCTTGCTCCAGATAAACCTGATTCTCAATCATTTCCATCATAGGCTTTCCAGGAGCCAGAAAGTTCACTCTGGAAAGCTTATGCTCCCGGAACAATGCAGGAATTTTCTCATTTTCACCTGTCAAAGCATGGTAATAAGCACTGATACTGTCAAACATATTTCTCCATGAAGTATTGTGTTTTCTTTGTAATTCTTCATAGCGTTCCTGAAAGCTCTTTTCTGGCTTGTGATCCATAACAAGAAAAAGGCGGTACATTAAAAAATCGCAACAAAGAGCTATATTTTCCTGTCCATTGCCTTCAATATGTGCATACGCATTTTCCAGGCTGATCTGGGCATCTACGAAACGTCCCTGCAAATATCTTGCCTCTGCAAGCATAATACGCTCTGCTCCTTGTCCATGTCCGTTTGTGACTTTATAATAATGAGGCATGCATTCTTGCATTTCATCCAGTTCCCTATCCAGATTGCCAGAACTGCGATGAAACATCATAAGAACAGAAGGGGAACCAAATGTCCACCCGCCTTCTCGCCGAATGCTGATTGCTGTACGGGACATCTGTGCACTTGCGCTACGATGAAACTGGCTCATTTTGGAAATATCATTATACATAAGAAAGCTCATAATTAAATCGCATTCTCCCAAAAGGTTTCCCTTTTCTTCCCGGGACAAATCCGGATGCTCCTGAATAGACTGCATAAGCAGTTCTTTTAATTCCAACATTTTCGGTATTTGTTTCCAGTTAAACATACTTCGCATCAGAACCAGAAGTGCCAGTGGATACTCTTTTAATTTTGAAGCCGGACACTCTGAAAGGACTTTCAGCACATCAGCAGGCTTCAGGGATGCCAGAAGGATTCCGGCATCTTTCATTACTACCTGAAGCATTCCATCATAATTTTGACACTTTCTATATACGGATAATGCATGAATGTACATTTTCTGTTTTTCATACCAGATGCCGTAACGATTATAATATTCCTTTTGTTTTTCCCACTCCATTTCCGAAAAAACACGTTGGGCACATTCTTTCATCATATGATGAAAACGGTAATATTTCCCATTGCTCAGGCGTGTTACAAATGCATTCTGTTCTGTAAGCTTCAAAAGTATCTGTTCCGTATCATCACGTTCTGTAATCATCCTTGCCATATCTACTGTAAACTCATCAGCCAGTCCCATTGTGCTAAGAAACTCCTTCTGCTCCTTTGGAAGTGGCTTCAACATAGACTCCGCAAACATTTCATATATATTTGCATTGTTATCCGGCAATTCTCCATTTTTTGCATAAAAACACAAATTCAGATATACAGCCGAAAACCACCCCTCACTGGTATGAAAAAGTGTTTCAAGCTGTCTGCTGCTTAAGTCAGTGCCACATCGATAAATATAAACAGCTAATTCTTCCTCTGTCAGGCGCAAAACATCCTCCTGGATCTGATAAAGCCTGCTTCCCAAACGCACAATTGCAGAACCTGGCAAAAAGCGGTTTCTACTGGCAACTATAAGGTGTACATTGCCTGGAAGGTGACTTGCAAGAATATAGAGAAATTCGGAAGCACGATTATCTGTTAACAAATGAAAATCATCTATAAAAATATAATATTCCTGTTCCCCCGCAAGAAAATGACACAATGTTTCTGTAAGATATATAGCAGAAGCTTCATCATAAGGACATTCATACTCTGAAAGAAAGTCCAGTCCTGCAAAAGCAAAAGCTTTTTGTACACTTCGCCAGAATATGGAAAGATTATCTGAATAAATGCTTATTTTAATTACTGCAGCGTGATCTGTTTTTATTTTGGCTGCCAGCAGCCAGTTTACAGCAGTTGTTTTCCCATATCCCATTGGCGCAATGACAGCAGTCAGTGCACATTGGGAAACAGGCTGCATACAATTCCTGAGTCGTTCTGATATATAAATTGTATTCAGGTTATCTTTTTCTGTTTTATTTTTTTTACTCATTGAACTGCACATCCTTAACTGTAAAATTACGGTAACTATATTTTACCACAGATAATGGGGACAGGGATAGTGGCATTTTTATTGGGTACGTGGCTTTATTAGTGTTCCTGTTCAGTCCGTGACCAGTAGCTTAGATGCGACTAATCAAGAGACGGGAATGACTGACAACTTGATAATTTTGCGTATCTGTGGTAGCATAAACAATAAATCATGGTAAGGAAGAGGGGCGTATATGCGCTAAAACGGGACTTAGTGAAGCAATCGTTTGCAGGACGTGAGTTCACAATGTATATTCATCGCAGGTCGTCGCAACACTCCAACGAGCTAACTGCCAACTACGACTAAACATCTCAGGAGAGCCTTCGATGTTAAGTCTTCGTAGACAGTGGATCTCGTCTCCGTTAAGAGCGCTCCTGAAATGACCTGCTCACGAATATACATTGTGAACTCACTGGTTACTGGTAAGGTGAATGTGCTAAAACGATACTTCTTCACTGGCGTTTGGAGGGAATTCTGGCTGATAGACGTACTCTGAGATTCTGCTGTTTCCAAGTGCAAACCCGATGCTTATTGACTGGCATTAAGGGGAGTTCCAGCCGATGCACAGCCTCTGGACACCTGTTACTCCTAAGCAGGTCATTTCAGGTGCGTCCTTAGCGAAGGTGAAATCCACTGCTTACGAAGGCTTAATCGTGAAGGCTCTCCTGAACGATTTAGCCGTAGTTAGCAGTTAGTTCACCGGAGCGTTGCACCGACCTGCGTGGAATAACAGGTGCCCAGAGGCGTCCGCCTTGATTCACTAAATCCCGTTTTTATAATTTATTTGTTCAGCTTAAGGAAAAGATTGATAAGAATTGGTTGTAAAGGTAAACAGGTGATTATAAGTTTTCAAACAAAAATATTTCAGGAGGCAACTAAAAAAACAGTTGCCTCCTGAAACATTACCACCAACCAAGAGAGTGTCCGCCTGAGAAAATATTGGCAAACGCTCCGGCCAGTCCTAAAGCTACCATTGATCCAAAGCTCATGTTGGTCACCTCCTTTTGTTTTGATGCGTTTATGATATAACAAAAAGAAACATTTAGCCTGAATTATTCATGAGCATATAGAAATGCTCAATACTGCAAAGACTTGAAACAGTTTCCTTGAATTCAATCGGATCATCCATAAAAATGGACAAACTTCCCCTATGAAATTGTTACTATTCCAACTGTACGGACAGCTGCTGGATATTCTCCAATGTCCTGTAGAACTCCCTTTTATAAGGGCCGCTGCTACACAGTTTGAATGTGATAGATCTTGCTGAATGGATTGCCCTTGCAGCAATTTTTATCAGCTTTAAGCGGA
>NZ_CAKROJ010000102.1 GCF_934372025.1 uncultured Blautia sp. | reverse complement strand
CTGGCAGTGGATGAAAATGTAGTCAGAGACGGACTGATCTTTACGTCAACAGAAAGCCAGACTGTTCAGGTTACAAATACTTCCTCTCAGGCAATAACAGTGGAAGCTGCATCGGCAAGTGCAGCACCGGCGGTTACAGTTTCTCCGTCTGAGAAGGAGATCCAGCCAGGTGAAACAGCTGAATTTACAGTGACACCGGATGAGGAGCTGGCACCTGATACGCCATATCCGGATACCATTCGTTTTGCCGACAAGAATAATCCAGATAATGAAGTTGTGGTTTATGTGAATGTTAAAATCCCGACACCGGCGACATCCAGAGTAACAGCTGATGAGACAGGAGCCGAATTTGGAACACTGGTAGAAGGTTACACAAGTCTTCCGGAAGCAAAAACAATTACATTGACAAATGAAGGAAATGCAGATGCGGATCTGTCAGAAGCAGTCAGTGACAGTGGAGAAGCGAACGGAAAATATTTTGATATTACTTGGCAGGCACAGACAATCGCACAGAATGGCGGAACCGCACAGTTTACGATTCAGCCGAAGACTGGCCTGACAGTAAGCAGTTATACTGAGAATTTCACAATAACAAACAATTCAAACGCATCCAATTCGATTGTGATCACGGCAACCGTTACTGTAGAAGAAGCAAAACATTCACTGGATGTTTCGACAAAAGAGCTTTCGTTCCCGACTGTCAAAAAGGGTTACAGTGATGTGGCTTCACAGCAGTTTACGGTCACAAATAATGGAAACGTGACAGAGACACTGGAACAGCCGGCAATGAAATACTTTAATGTATCTGTTGATCCGGATTCACTTGTACTGGCTCCGGGAGCCACGGCAGTGTATACTGTACGTCCTGCAAATGGACTGGATGTGAGCACATATCAGGATGAAGTAAGGATTTCTTCTGATAAAAGTGTTACCGTTTCGTTCCAGGTGGTAAAAGGAACTGCATCGCTTACAAAGATCCATCAGCCGTCAGCAATTACCGGTCTGCCAAATGGTACTAAGAAAGATGCTGCTTCTCTGAAACTTCCATCTACGGTTGTGATAGAAACAACAGATGGAAAAATGAAAGCTTCTGTATCATGGAACGTTAAGGCGGCAGCTTATAAGCAGTCCAGCACAAAAGCACAGAAATTTACAGTAGCAGGTACAGTGAAACTTCCATCAGGGGTGGATAATAATAATCAGATCAGTCTTTCTGTATCAGTGGAAGTCAGCGTAAAAGCTTACAGTGCAAAGATCGCATCAGCAGAGAATAACAAGATTACCGGTATTGACGTAAATGGAGTCTATACTACACAGACAAAGATTTCATTCACTGCAGTTGGAGCAGGAATGGATAATAATTCTCCGAAGAATGGAGATACCAGATATGTTCCGCAGAGCTGGACGGTTATTAATACCAATGTCTGGAATGCAGCACCATATACAGCTTCCTTTGGATTGTCTGAGAGTGGAAATTACACACTTAAAGTAGTGTTCAATCAGCAGAAGTATGATGGAAGCGGATGGAAAACAACAGGAGAAACAGATACCAGACAGGTATCCTTCAGTATCACAAAGGCAAAGGTTACTGTTCCGGGAACAAATCTCACACCGGCAGCAAATCGGAGAAATGCAGTTAAGACTGGTGATAACACACCAATTCTTCCATTTGTTTGTATTCTGATCATTGCAGCAGGAGCAATTGGCGGAGTAGTATTTTATAAAAAGAAAAACAAAAAATAAAGAAAAATAAAAAACGAAAAAGATTTTGTTAGCACTCATTTTAAATGAGTGCTAATTTTTTCTTGACTTTTGGAAAAAAGGGGATTAGTATATATAAAAAGATGAAAAAAATGAATTAAAGGAGTTGGATAATATGGCTGAAAAGCACGGAAATTTATCAATTAACAGTGAAAACATTTTTCCAATTATTAAGAAATGGCTGTATTCGGATCATGATATTTTTGTTCGAGAACTGGTATCTAATGGTTGCGATGCCATTACAAAGTTGAAAAAACTTGAAGTAATGGGAGAATATTCATTCCCGGATGATTATAAACCGGCAGTTCAGGTCGTTGTGGATTCAGAAGCCAAAACTCTGAAATTTATTGATAATGGTATCGGTATGACTGCTGATGAAGTAGAGGAATATATTACACAGATTGCATTTTCAGGTGCAACAGAGTTCCTTGAAAAATATAAAGATAAAACGACAGATGATCAGATGATCGGTCATTTCGGACTGGGATTTTATTCTGCATTCATGGTTGCAGATGAGGTTCATATTGATACACTTTCTTATAAAGATGGAGCGACTGCAGTTCACTGGACCTGCGATGGCGGTACAGAATATGATATGCAGGATGGAGATAAGACAACGGTCGGAACCGAAATCACTCTGTTTTTGAATGAGGAAAGCCTGGAGTTCTGTAATGAATACCGTATGCGTGAAGTAATCGAGAAGTATTGTTCTTTCATGCCGGTAAACATTTATCTGTCCAAAGCAAATGCAGAGCAGGAATATGAAACAATTGATGAAGCCGATCTGAAAGATGATGACGTTGTTGTTGAACATATTCATGAAGATGCAAAAACAGAAGAAAAGGAAAACGATAAGGGCGAAAAGGAAGTTGTTGAAGTTTCCCCGGCAAAAGATAAGGTAAAAATCAACAAACGTCCGGTATCTTTAAGTGATCCGAATCCTCTGTGGATGAGACATCCAAATGAATGCTCTGATGAGGATTATAAAGAGTTTTACCGTAAAGTATTCATGGACTATAAAGAGCCTCTGTTCTGGATCCACCTGAACATGGATTATCCGTTCAATCTGAAAGGTATTCTGTATTTTCCGAAAATCAATACTGAGTACGATTCTATTGAGGGAACTATCAAATTATACAACAATCAGGTATTTATTGCAGACAATATCAAAGAAGTGATTCCGGAATTCCTGCTTCTCCTGAAAGGTGTAATTGACTGTCCGGATCTGCCGTTGAACGTATCCAGAAGTGCACTGCAGAATGACGGATTTGTACAGAAGATTTCTGAGTATATTTCCAAGAAGGTTGCGGATAAGCTGACAGGAATGTGCAAAACAGACCGTGAGTCTTACGAAAAATACTGGGATGACATCAGTCCATTTATTAAATTCGGCTGCATCAAGGACAGCAAATTCTCTGAAAAGCTGCATGACTACATTCTGTTCAAGGATATTGATAACAAATATCTGACATTAAAAGATTGTATTGAGCAGAATAAGAAAGAGGAAACTGCTGAAGAGACTGAGAACACCGAAAAGAAAGAAGAAACTGAGAATAAAGAGCCGGAAAAAACAACTATTTTCTATGTTACAGATCCGGTACAGCAGAGCCAGTACATCAATATGTTCAGAGAAGCCGGAAAGAATGCCGTAATTCTTTCTCATAATATTGATACAACTTTCATCTCTCATCTGGAGCAGAAAGACCAGACAATCCAGTTTAAGAGAATTGACGCTGATGTTACGGAAGAACTGAAGGGGGAAGGTGCTGCAGACGAAGATACAGCAAAAGCACTGACAGAATTATTCCGTAAAAATCTGAATATGGATAAGCTGGAAGTTAAAGTCGAAAATCTGAAAAATGAATCCGTTGCAGCGATGATGACACTTTCTGAGGAGAGTCGCCGTATGCAGGATATGATGAAAATGTATAATATGTACGGAATGGATCCGGGCATGTTTGGCGGTCAGGAAACTCTGGTGCTGAATGTGAGCCATCCACTGGTTAAATATCTTGCAGAAAATCAGGAATCTGAACATGCTGCAGTTATCTGCCAGCAGTTGTATGACCTTGCAATGCTGAGCCATAAACAGTTGTCTCCGGATGAAATGACAAAATTTGTACAGAGAAGCAATGATATCCTGATGCTTCTTACAAAATAAAATATTAGATAATAAAGAAAGAATCCCGAATATTTTCCGTTATGTGGAAAGAATTCGGGATTTTCTGATATTTTATTGACAAAAAACAATAAATTATATATGCTGAAATTGTATGGTTGTTTTAGTGATTTGTATATAAAAATGAAGAATATGGCTCCCAAAATGTCGTTTTTTTTCGAAGAACCACGAGTTTGGTAAGAAAAAAGGATTTAAGAAGATTTTGTCGTATAATAATGACAAAAATTGGAAAAAGCGAGGGGAGAACACATGAGAAAAGTGTATCGTTTAATAAGACAGCTAGGAATGACATCAAAGTATAAGGGATATTATTATGTAGCTGAAGCGGTAATGATGTCCATGGAACTTCAGGATTATCCGATTAAAATCACAAAAGATATTTATCCTTTTCTGGCAAAAAAATTCAAATCTACGCCAGTGAATATTGAGCATGATATTCGTACAGTAATAAATGTCTGCTGGACTGCCAATAAGGAAACGATGGACCGTATAGCAGGGTATCCCCTTCGCTACAGACCGACAAACAGTGAATTTGTTGATATGCTGGCTTATTATCTGACACAGACAGAACTGGATGCTGAAGAGTCAAGATCCGAAAAGCAGGAAAATTTTACAGCCTGTCGAAGTCCAATTGAAGTTTTTGAAAAAATTTCAAAACTGCGCAATCCCATGTGAATTCGGATTGTCTGTCCAGAATAAAGGTATCAGAAGAGATACCGGTTGTGCAGAGTAATTCGTTATTTTTGTACTGAATATTTAAATTAACTCCACGAATCTGATCGTTATCGATCGGTGAAGAAATATCTGTGAACAGTGAAGCATATTGTGCAGGAGACAACTGAAAGATGATTCGAAACTGGATCGGAAGCAGTTTGCCGCGGATAATTGAGAAGCAGTATGATTTCAGTGATTTCCATAAACAGTAAGAAGAATCAGTGGAATTGATATCCTGCATGGTATCTGTATCAAAAAAATCCCTGTGAAGTTTTCCGTCAATTGTAAAATTGCTGAAGGTTGTAATAGAGGCTTCGACCAGAGAAAAAGAATCGAAAGTTTCTCCGATCAGTAATTGATTCATAAAAGTCTTTACATCATTGATCTTTAATGCAAGCATTGGCGTTCTCCTGTGATTTTCTGATTGTTCAGCAACAAAAATGCTGATGCTGAACGCTGGTAGATTTCATTATAAATCAGAATGAAAAAAAAGAATAGAGTTTTTCGAAAAAGTCTTTTCAAATATGTAGCTATATGATAGAATAGATGTGGTATTCAATACTACATATTATGGGAAAGAGGACGATATAATTGAGTTATAAAATTGTCATAGATAGTTGTGGGGAATTACTTGAAGAATGGAAAGAAGATCCTCGCTTTGAGTCAGTGGCACTGACTTTAAGTGTGGGTGGTGAGAATATTATAGATGATGAAACCTTTGA
>NZ_CAKROJ010000101.1 GCF_934372025.1 uncultured Blautia sp. | reverse complement strand
TTTTATAATGAAATTTCTTTTACAGCAAGTCCTGATTTCTTTATGACTTCGATTTCCTGTTTTCGGCTCGTGCTGAGTATTACCTGACGGTCAGCCTGTACAATCCACGAAACGGCCTCTTTCAGCCTCTCCGGATCAAATGCACAGAACATTTCATCAAAGATGACCGGAAGCCTTTCTGCACTGCCCAGGAGCTCTCCTGCGGCCAGTCTCATTGCCAGATATATCTGTTCCACCATGATCAGGCGAAGATTTTCTATACTCACCAGCCCTTCCCCTGCATCCACACTTATGTGAAACTCATCATCAACCGTCAGCTCACTGCAAACTCCACCTGTGATTCCACGGAGTATCTCAGACATTGTCCGCACCAGACGGTTTCCTTTCTGATAATAGATCTCATCAGAAAGCTTCCCAATCGTACTCATGGCAAGATTAAGTGCATCTATCTCCACCTCTTCCATCAGTGGAAGATATGCATATTCCTCCATTTCACGCAGTTCAACTGTAAGATTTGATAATTCCATCCGTTTCTCACGCATTTCTTCATCAAGACTGTTTTTTCCGCCTTCCAGTCTGTTCTGCCTTGCAAGCCAGCGTGCTTTCATCCGTTTACGTTTTTCCAGTTCCCGAACGGTACGCATTTCAAAACTTAATTCTGTCATAAAAAGCAGAATCCCGATAATGCCTGCAAATATGGCCGGAATCACAGTCTGCACTTCCATAACGAGAAAAACAGCTCCGGCAATTGCCAGAAATGCTGTCGCACACATGGCTGCGATCTGAATCTGTTTTCTGGTCTCAAGACTTCCGATTTTCTCATCCAGAAAATAATATCCATTACTCTCTTCATTCATGCGAAACGTTGTTTCCTGCACTCCCAGCTGAATCTTCTGTTCCTCCAGATCATGTATCTCATGGCGAATCTGCTTAATCTGTGATAAAAGCTTTTCTTTTGCGGTCTGATCTGCTTTTTTGCGGCGCTCTACCTGTACCTGATAACCCTTTCGCGCCATCTTGATTCTCTGAGATGTTTTTCCCAGATCTACAGAACAATCTCCTGTCGACTGAAAGCCTGTCATTTGTTTCTGCACTTCGCGCACGATCTCCGCACCAGTGTTTCCCTTCAGAGGTGCTATGCAAATGGCATTTTCATACACTGCTTCACTGATTCCAAGTGCCATTTTATCCTCACTGATACGGTCTGCATCCAAAAGTTCTCCACTTTCTTCGCACAGAAGCTCACTGTATGCTTCTTCTCTGTAAAGATCTCTTGTCAGCCGGTAATTGTTCCCGCCACTTTCAAACCAGATCACACCTGCATAAAGAACATCGTCTGTTCTTCCAAACAGCATACTTTCGATAAATGCCTGGATTTCTTTTCTTGTCTGTTCTTTCTCCGTGTACAGCACATTGATATCCTTAGAAAAAGTCAGTGTCTGGTTACTGATATTTCCAAAATTTCTGATTTCTATCTGTTTGATCTTCATAATCTTTTCCTGCCACCTGTCAGAACCTTTGTATTCAAAAGCGCCTGAAGACCATAGTAGAGAGCTTTTTTCTCCACTACTGTCAAATCTTTATCCAGGAAAGTTTTAATATAATCACCGATCAGGGTTCCTCTGTACTGCCTGTACAGATTCTCCAGCTGATATGCCGGACGTGACTCATCCATAATCTCTACTATATTCCCCAGATTATGGAGCCGTTCCGGCAAAAGCACATTATCCGGTGCAACCTTTCCTTTAATAATCAGTCGATATATATTTCTGCCGCCCCTTTTCATGACTTCCATGCGCAGCATTTCTTCAAGCGTATATTGCGTGGTGTTCTGGTCTACTGTAAGAACCAGATTCTGATACGAGCGCAAAGCAAAAGGACGCAGCTTCAGTTTTATTCTTCCCTCATCATACACACCCTCTATATAACCGTGTTTTCCGGAATCATTTCGATTCTGCGGTTCCAGCGCCCCTGAATATGCAATTTTATCCCTGCATACCGTATGAGGTTTATGTGAGTGTCCCATGGCTATATAACCAAATCCGGCAGAAGCCAGTTTTGTGAAATCTATCGGACAGCATCCCACTTCACCTCCATGCGCAAGAAGGACATGAAACCCCGGTTTATCCACTGGCCTGCAGTTGTCATATAATGGAGTACGAATCTCCGGGTGCTCATAACTCAGTCCATATACAAATGTTTGTTTCTCCGGAATTTCCACACATTTTTGTTGTTCGCTGTCAAAAAATGTCACATTCTGTGACCATACAAAGTTTCTGTAAAAAGAATCCTCTTTTATGTAGTCATGATCTCCTGCCATCAGAAAAATTCTGGTATCCGGTACAGACGCAAACAAATCGTCAACTTCTCTCAGTTCTCTGAGAAGAGGCTGACGATGAAAAAGATTACCGGCTATAAACAACAAATCCACCGGATTCTTGCGGATGCCCGCAATGACCCGGCGGAATGTTTCCCAGATTTCTTCCTCCCTCTCATGACTCCACGGACAGCCCCTGTCAGGAACTGCCCCCAGATGTACATCTGAAAGATGAATAAATCTAATCATACAAAAGTTACTCCTTACCACTCATAATGATTCAGCGTTTGCTGAACAGACATTACAGATCGCAGTTGTTAACCGTTCTCGGGAACGGAATCACGTCACGGATGTTACCCATACCTGTAAGGTACATCACGCAGCGCTCAAAGCCAAGTCCAAATCCAGAATGACGAGTAGATCCGTATTTACGAAGATCCATGTAGAACTGATATTCTTCTGCTTTCAGTCCCAGTTCATCCATACGTGTTTTCAGCTTATCGTAATCGTCCTCTCTCTGGCTTCCTCCAATGATCTCTCCGATTCCAGGCACCAGGCAGTCCATTGCAGCAACTGTCTTGCCATCTTCGTTCTGTTTCATATAGAATGCCTTGATTTCCTTCGGATAGTCTGTAACAAATACCGGTTTCTTGAAGATCTGCTCTGTAAGATAACGTTCATGTTCTGTCTGCAGATCACATCCCCAGAATACCTTGTAATCAAATTTGTCGTTGTTTTTCTCCAGAAGCTCGATTGCTTCTGTGTAGGTTACATGTCCAAACTCAGAATCCACTACATGATTCAGACGATCCAGAAGACCTTTATCAATAAAGGAATTGAAGAAGTTCATTTCTTCCGGAGCGTTTTCGAGCACATAACGGATCACATATTTCAGCATATCTTCTGCAAGATCCATATTATCGTTCAGATCTGCAAATGCACATTCCGGCTCGATCATCCAGAACTCGGCAGCATGACGTGTTGTGTTGGAATTTTCTGCACGGAAAGTCGGTCCAAATGTGTAGATATTGCGGAATGCCTGTGCATATGTCTCACCATTCAGCTGACCACTTACTGTAAGATTTGTCTCCTTGCCAAAGAAATCCTGACTGTAATCTACAGTTCCGTCTTCGTTCAGAGGTGGGTTTTTCATATCCAGTGTGGTAACACGGAACATTTCTCCTGCACCTTCACAGTCACTTCCTGTGATCAGTGGTGTATGAACATAAACAAATCCTCTTTCCTGGAAGAATTTGTGGATCGCATATGCACAAAGAGAACGTACACGGAATACGGCCTGGAATGTATTTGTTCTCGGTCTTAAATGTGTCATGGTTCTTAAGTATTCCAGAGTATGACGTTTCTTCTGAAGCGGATAATCCGGTGCAGATGCACCCTCCACCAGTACCTCGTCTGCCTGGATCTCAAATGGCTGCTTTGCTTCCGGTGTCGGAACCAGTGTACCCTTAACCACGATCGCTGCGCCTACGTTCAGCTTGCTGATCTCAGCAAAGTTTTCCATATTATCATGATATACGACCTGCAGAGTTTCAAAAAAAGTACCATCATGAAGTACGATAAATCCAAATGCTTTGGAACCACGTACACTTCGTACCCATCCTCCTACAGATACTTCCTTGTTCAGGTATTCTTCTCTGTTTTTGTAAATTTCTTTTACGGTTGTGAGCTTCATAATCTATACCTCTCTGTTCTCATTCTCATCCAATTGACTTCTAGTATAGACTATTCAGTGAATTACTGCAAGGAGTAAATGCAGGAGATCTCTGGTTTTTCCTCTGTTTTTAATCTTCCCATTTCAATGTTTTATCTGTCGCATAATCTTTCTGCATATTATAAGAAACAATTCCTCTTTCTGTCACCAGATAAAATCTGTTTCCAATATACACGCCCCGCACTTTCCGATACTCCTGATAACTCATGTCTCCATTAAACAGTTCGTTGTTATCAATCTTCAGGTACATCTGCGGCTCAAATCCTTTTTCTTCATCGTAAGAAAAAAGTCCGTAATAAAAATTTTCGCTGAAGTCATACCTATCATCGTTGCTTCCATATATTCCATAACCAAAGCCAAACAGATTCTTCTGTGGTGCAGCAAGAATAGCCCGATAATTGTAGAGTGCATCACAGAAGGAAACATTTTTTAATATAAAACGATCCATTTCTCTGACTTCTGACGGTTCTGACAGGTCAAACATGGAGCATTTCATACCTGACACATTTCCGGTATCCGGATCTGTTTCCCAGCCGATTCCAAGAAGTCTGTTTTCTCCATAGAAATGCAGATATTCCGAAAATCCGGTAATTTTCAGCTCACTGAGCACCTTAGGATTTTCCGGATCCGAAAGATCCACGGCAAAAAGCGGATCCGTATTGCGATAGGTTACAAAATATCCTGTTTCTCCCATAAATCGGGCAGATTTGATCTGTTCGTTTTCTGCAAGGTTTTCAATCTTTCCGATTACGTGGAGTGTATCATCCAGAACATACAGACTGTTGTCGCGTAAATAGTTGATGTAATCCGCATCCCAGCCTCCCACTGTTGTCACAATACGAAGTTTCCCGTCATATTCGTCCATAGAAAAATTATTGTTCAGTTCACCTTTAACGGAGCCAGTTGCTCCATCTGTAAACTTCCCGGATTCATAACCGATCCGGATGATCTCTGTACGTGTCTCTGATGCGTTCCAGGTTTCTGTGGCTGAATAGATATTGTCTGCGCTCACATAAAAAATATCTGCATTGCTCGCCACTGCCATAATATCTGATGCCTGGTCCGGCTGTTCCGGTGAGACGGCACCTGTTACCAGGAACACCTTTCCATTATAGAAAAAATCCTCATCCGGAGCCGGCAGATAAATATGGTCACAGCTGATATATTCCTCTCCGCTTCTCGGTATATAATATTGCAGCTGGTCTGCACCTTCCCCTGTATCCGGAGCATAAGAAGTAAACAGATAAAGTCTTCCTCCATTTCTTCTGGATGAAAGATAACGGCCATCCTGCTGATAGGAGCCTGTTTTCTTCGGATGCTCTTTGTCTGA
>NZ_CAKROJ010000100.1 GCF_934372025.1 uncultured Blautia sp. | reverse complement strand
ATGATGAACAATAGATTGTCTTGTTATGGAGCAATGATATGTTTTGGAAGTAGAAAAAATTACAGGGAAAAGAAAGCAAAGTAAAAAGCCGATGCGGAACTTTTTGAATCCTGCATCGGCTTTGTCAATTTGCGAAGATTTTGAAAAATTTATTTTACTGGTTCATCAGTGCCTTGATATCTTCTTCCGGTGTGGTGACAGGGGCAATGCCATAATTTTCCCCCAGATAGTTCAGAATATTTGGAGACAGGAACGCCGGAAGAGAAGGGCCAAGACGGATGTTTTTGATACCCAGGTGTAAAAGTGTCAGCAGGATACAGACAGCCTTCTGTTCGTACCAGGAGAGAACAAAGGAAAGTGGAAGTTCATTAACGGAACATCCAAATGCATCTGCAAGTGCTACGGCAACCTGGATTGCACCATAAGCATCGTTACATTGCCCCATATCCATCAGTCGTGGCAGCCCGCCGATTTCTCCCAGATCGAGATCATTGAAACGGAATTTGCCACATGCCAGGGTGAGGATGATACTGTCAGAAGGTGTCTGTTTCACAAATTCTGTGTAATAGTTTCGACCTGGCTTAGCACCATCACATCCGGCAACCAGGAAGAAATGACGGATTGCGCCTGATTTTACGGCGTCTACTACAGTTCCTGCATGGGACAGGATAGCTGCATGACCAAAACCGGTTGTCACTTTTGTTCCGCCGTTGATACCAGAAAACACCTGATTTTCTTTGTAACCACCCAGTTCCAGCGCTTTTTCAATGACCGGTGTGAAATCTTTCTTTTCATCGATATGAACAGTGCCTGGGAAAGCAACGACTTCAGTTGTAAATACTCTGTCAGCGTAACTGTTTTTTGGCGGCATCAGACAGTTGGTAGTGTAAAGAATCGGGGCCGGAAGGTGATCAAACTCTTTCTGCTGATTCTGCCATGCAGTTCCAAAATTCCCTTTTAAGTGAGAGAATTTTTTTAAAGATGGATAGGCATGGGCCGGGAGCATTTCACCGTGTGTATAGATGTTGATTCCTTTCCCCTCTGTCTGTTCGAGCAAAAGCTGCAGATCTCTCAGATCATGGCCGGTTACAACAATAAAAGGACCTTTTTCTATCGTAAGTGTAACATCGGTTGGTTCTGGCGTTCCATAGGTTTCTGTATTTGCCTTATCAAGAAGTGCCATGCACTTTAAGTTGATTTCTCCCACTTTCAGTACAGTAGGAAGCAGTGTCTCCACACTTTCCTCATAACCAATCTTAAATAATGCTTCGCAGAAGAAATGATTTACTTCGGCATCTTCATAATTCAGAACATTTGCATGATAGGCATAAGCTGCCATCCCGCGAATCCCGAAAAGAATGAGAGATTTCAAAGAACGGATATCTTCGTCAGCATCCCACAGCTGCTGCATATCGTATTCATCTGTTTTACCGCATGGTGACTGACATTTGCCGCAGTCAGGGACCAGTCTTTCTTTTTCAGCTCTGACTTTTTGTATCATATTTTTGATTGCTGCATCATCAAAACTTACATTTGTAACTGTAGTAAACAGCCCTTCGATTATGACCTGTCCGGTACTTTGAGAAATAGTTTCTGCGCCATCGACAGCTCTTGCAAGACCAATCAACGCACCTGTCAGTTCATCCTGTAATTTAGCTGTATCCGCCTTTTTTCCACAGACACCGGCATTTCCTGTGCAGCCGGTACATCCCACTGTCTGTTCACATTGAAAACAAAACATTTTTTTATCCATTGTGTATCCTCCTTTATTCTATAATGTTCCCATCAATACTTATCGTTGTAACCTGCCATGGTAAGAATTTTCCACTATTTTGAAGAGCTTTTTTTGCTGCCATTTCCAGACCACCACAGCATGGAACTTCCATTCTTACAATTGTCACACTTTGAATGTTGTTGCTTTTTATTATTGTAGTCAGTTTTTCACTATAATCCACCTGATCTAACTTTGGACAACCAATTAGTGTTACCTTATTTCGAATAAAATCCTGATGAAAGCTGGCATAAGCGTAAGCAGTACAATCGGCTGTGATTAAAAGCCTGGCACCGTTAAAATATGGTGCACTGACTGGAGCCAGCTTAATCTGTACCGGCCAGTTCTGAAGTGTTTTTTTCTGTGCTTCTTTTACGGCTTCTTCATCATATTCAGGGGCTTCTCTTTCTTCAAAAGAAATGGCACCTGTGGGACATTCCGGGAGACAATCGCCCAGTCCGTCACAGAAATGTTCTCTCATCAATTCTGCTTTTCCGTTAATGATATCAATGGCACCTTCGTGACAGGCATCTACACAGGCACCGCAGCCGTTGCATTTGTCTTTATCAATCCTGATAATCTTTCTTATCATTTTTATCCTCCGCCAATAGTATTTAACTTTTGTTTCGGTTAGAATTATAGTATGATAAATACAACTTGTATGTTTGATTTCCAACAGGAGGAACGATTTTGGAAAAATATTTACCCATTCTAAGAAACAGTCCATTTTTTAAAGGTCTTACCGATAACGAGATATTATCCATCTTGCATTGTGTAAATGCAACAGTAATTTCAAAAGAACGAGATTCATATATTTTCAGAGCAGGAGATTCTACTGAGGTAATGGGACTTGTGGTGTCGGGCTGTGTTCTTGTAATGCAGGAAGATCTTTGGGGACATCGGAATATTCTGTCGAAATGTCATGCTGGTGATTTCTTTGGCGAGCCGTATGCAGCAAGTCCGGGAGCTGTTCTGAATATCAGTGTGGCAGCAGATGAAGATTGTGAGATTATTTTCTTAAATGTCCAAAGGCTTTTAGTTACTTGTCAAACTGCATGCGAGCATCATCAGAAGTTGATTCGTAACCTGGTCAGTGTTCTGGCAAATAAGATACTGATCCTAAACGATAAGATTACACATGTTGGCAAGCGAACGACAAGGGATAAACTATTGTCATATTTGTCGGCAGAATCCATCAGACATTCGTCGTTATCTTTTGACATTCCCTTTGACCGGCAGCAGCTGGCGGATTATCTTTGTATTGATCGTGCAGCCATGTCTACAGAGATATCAAAGTTACAAAAAGAAGGCTTTATAAAAACAAATCGAAATCATTTTGAGTTGATTGCCTGTAATGAAACAGATTTACAAGCTAACAAATGATGGTATAATTCTATTGTTGAGCTGACAGAAAGGGTATAAATATGAGAAAAGCAATCGTATATGCATCTGTGCATCATGGAAATACAGAAAAACTGGTAAAAAGCATAGCAGAAGAGTGTCAGGTCGATTTGATTGATGCAGTAAAACAGTCAGATGCAGATCTGAGCAGTTATGATATGATCGGGTTTGCATCAGGAATCTATTTTTCAAAGTTTCATCAGTCGATATTGAAATTTGCGGAAAAGAATTTACCAGATGACAAAAAGGTATTCCTGATCTGTACTTATGGTGGAAGTGCGAATTATAAATCCATAGAGCAGATTTTGGATAAAAAACATGCCAGTGTAGTGGGAAAATTTGGATGCAAAGGATACGATACATTTGGTCCGTTCAAACTGGTCGGAGGTATCGCAAAAGGACATCCGGATGATAAAGATATTCAAAATGCAGTGGAATTTGTAAAAGACTTATACGAAAATAAAGAAGAAATAAAAACACTGGGCAGGAATGTGAAATAATGCAGACAGATTACAATAATTATGAAGGCCTTCGTGCAATACTCGAGAAAGAAACACCGATTCTTATTGCACAGATTCGGGCGTTGTACAGAGAATTAGATAAGAAATTTCATCTTCAGGGAGCAAAAGTGCCGATTACTTTTGGGTTTGATACGGACTCATTGGGGTCTTATAATCAAAAGGGACACGGACAGAAAGAACATTTTCATTTTTCTCTGTTTTTTATAGGATATGCCGTAAAGAATCCGCTTAGCAAAGAAGACAGAATGGATCTTTACAAACATGAATACGCGCATTATATGCGATACAATATGCTTATTCCTAAACAGTACCAGTGGCAGCCTGGGATTCACGGGAGTGCATGGAAATACTGCTGCTCGTTGGTAGGTGCGGCACCAACGCCCTATTACAAAGCGGGAGAGGCACTGATGAATCATAATTATGAAAAAACTCTCAGGAATCCGATTCATGACAAAACTGTTACCATACGGGACCAGCACCGAAGAGAGCAGGAATACAGAAGAACACAGAATGTGATTTTAAAATATAAAAAAGGGGAAAGCGTCAATCATCCGAAATTTGGTGAAGGAATCATAGAAAAAATAGAGCAACAACTAGGATCTGTGATTCTTCATATTCGTTTCGGAGAAGAACTGAAAATGATAGATCAGAAATGGCTTCTTCAGACAAAATACAAAAAAGGGAAATGGTAACAGAAAGATAAAAATATGGAATTAAGACTATTACGTTATTTTCTAACAGTAGCAAAAGAACAAAGCTTTACAAAAGCAGCAGAACAATTGCATATTACCCAGCCAACGTTATCCAGACAGCTGGCGGCATTTGAAGAGGAGCTTGGAGTAAAATTATTTATTCGAAGCGGGAAGAAAATTTCGCTTACTGATGAGGGAATTTTATTAAAAAGGCGTGCCCTGGAGATTCTTAATCTTGAGGAAAGGACGCTTGAGGAACTGAAAGGAAAAGAAGAGGTTGTAGAGGGCACGATAACCATTGGATGCGGTGAATTTGCAGCAGTGGAGACATTGGCGAAGATATGTAAAACATATAAAGAAAAATATCCGCTGGTTCAGATTGTATTGCATACTGCAACAGCAGATGCAGTGTATGAGATGATGAACAAAGGACTTGTAGACATTGCATTATTTCTGGAGCCGGTGGACACCGAAGGGTTGGATTATATCCGGATTACGGATTGTGATCACTGGTGTGTTGGAATGCGGCCGGACGATCCACTGGCTGAAAAGGAGTTTATAAAAAAGGAAGATCTCATTGGAAAACCATTGATCCTGCCGGAAAGAGTGAATGTTCAAAGTGAACTTGCCAATTGGTTTGGAAAAGACTTTTCGAAACTGCAGATTGCTTTTACAAGTAATCTTGGAACCAATGCCGGAGTTATGGCGGCAAATGGACTGGGATATCCGATATCAATCGAAGGTGCTGCAAAGTATTGGAGAAAGGACATTCTTGTACAACGAAAAATTTTTCCCGAAATCACGACAAGTACTGTGATTGCCTGGAGACGAAATATCCCATATTCTCTGGCAGTCGGTAAAATGATAGAAGAAATAAATGCTTTTCAGGCATAGAAGAGAATTCAATATAAGCATTAGACATAATAAAATAAGCGGGTATAAAATAGATGTATAAGAGAAAATCAAATCTTATACATCTATTTTTATGCGAGAAATACGCAAAGAAAGGGGC
>NZ_CAKROJ010000099.1 GCF_934372025.1 uncultured Blautia sp. | reverse complement strand
GTCGACTTTAGGGAATTATTATACCGAAAAAGGCCACTGCTGGCAAGAGGTTCTCCTGTCAGGCAGCCGCCTTTTTTTACTCTTTTTTTACTCGATTATTTGCACTGACCGGAGTCAGACGCCAATTTCACGTTCGTTCGATTTGAACTGATCAGGAACAAAGTTCAGAGCTTCCATTATCAAACTGACTGTTATAAAGATCCGCATAGAAGCCTTTTGCAGCCAGCAGTTCTTCGTGGTTACCCTGTTCAATGATATCTCCGTCTTTCATAACCAGTATCAGATCTGCATCTTTGATCGTGGAAAGTCTGTGTGCAATGACAAAACTTGTTCTTCCCTTCATCAGATTGTCCATAGCTTTCTGAATCTGCATCTCTGTTCTGGTATCAACAGAGGAAGTTGCCTCATCAAGGATCAGAATCTTATTATCGGCAAGAATTGCTCTTGCAATCGTAAGAAGCTGCTTCTGTCCCTGCGAAATATTGCTTGTTTCTTCATCCAGCACCATCTGGTATCCGCCAGGCTGCTGCATAATAAAGTTGTGGATATGTGCCGCTTTTGCAGCTGCAATAACCTCCTCGTCTGTCGCATCCAGACGTCCATAACGGATGTTTTCCATAATCGTCCCGGAAAACAGCCATGTATCCTGAAGCACCATTCCAAACATCTCGTGAAGCTCACTTCTGTTAAAGTTTCTGACATCGTGTCCGTCAACCTTGATCGCACCTTTATTGACATCATAAAAACGCATCAGCAGTTTCACCATTGTGGTCTTACCAGCTCCGGTCGGACCCACGATTGCAATCTTCTGTCCATCCTGTACATCTGCTGAAAAATCATGAATAATGATTTTCTCCGGATTATATCCAAACTCTACATGCTCAAACTGTACATTTCCATCGAGTCCTTCGATAGAATCCGGTTTTTCCGGCTGCTGTACCTCTTCCTCTTCATCCAGGAATTCAAATACACGCTCGGATGCCGCAGCTGAAGACTGCAGAAGGTTTGTAACCTGTGCGATCTGCTGGATCGGCTGTGTAAAGTTACGAATATACTGGAAGAAGGACTGGATATCACCAACTTCGATGGAACCCTTGATAACAAAAACGCCACCAAGAAGTGCAACCATCACATATCCGAGGTTTCCTACAAACTGCATGATCGGCATCATCATTCCTGAGAAAAACTGAGATTTCCATGCTGATTCGTAGAGCTTTTTGTTGTCCTTTTCAAATTCCTCCAGAACATCTTTTTCTTTATTGAACACTCTTACCACATCATGTCCGCCAAAGTTTTCTTCGATCTGGCCATTGACTGCACCAAGATACTTCTGCTGTGCCTGGAAATATTTCTGTGAGTGTCTCATCACTGTCTGAATGATCAACATAGAAACCGGCAGGATCAGAAGGGCTGCCAGAGTCATCCACACATTGATGGACAGCATCATGATAAATACACCGATCAGTGTCGTTACGGATGTGATCAGCTGCGTCAGACTCTGGTTCAGACTCATCTGCAGAGTATCGACATCGTTTGTTACCCTTGAAAGAATTTCGCCGTTTGTTCTGCTCTCAAAATAATTGAGCGGCAGTTTATTGATCTTTTTTGAGATATCTTTTCTTAAATTATATGTTACATCATTCGAAATTCCTGTCATGATCCATCCCTGGATAAAGGAGAAACATGCGCTTGCCAGATACAACCCCAACGTCCACAGAAGGATTGTTCCAATCTTTCCGAAATCAATGCCTCCGGTTCCATTTACCTTTGCAACCAGTCCAGTGTAAAGTTCTGTCGTTGCTTTCCCGAGAATCTTCGGTCCTGCAATATTAAAAACAGTTCCTGCAACTGCAAAAATAAATACCATTACAAAACGTAATCTATAACGGCTCATGTAACGAAACAGTTTTCCCATTGAACCTTTAAAATCTTTTGCTTTTTCTGTCGGGCGCATTCCAGGTCCATGACCTCTCATCGGTCCGCGTCGTCTCTGTTCACTCATGCCAATTCCTCCTCTGACAGCTGACTCATTGCAATCTGACGGTAAACCTCACAATTTTTCATCAATTCCTTATGAGAACCAATTCCTGCCATATGTCCGTCATCCAGAACAATGATTTTGTCTGCATTCAGAATCGTACTGATTCGCTGTGCAACAATGATTGTTGTCGCATCCCTGGTATGTTCCTTCAGAGCTTTTCGTAATGTACTGTCAGTCTTGAAGTCTAATGCAGAAAAACTGTCATCAAAAATAAATATCTCTGGTTTTTTGGCAATTGCTCTTGCAATTGAAAGTCTCTGTTTCTGTCCACCGGATACATTGGTTCCTCCCTGTGCTATCGGAGAATCATATTTTTCCGGTTTCGTTTCAATAAATTCTGTTGCCTGTGCAACCGATGCAGCCTCTTTTACCTCATTTTCTGAGATATCTGTCTTGCCATAACGTATATTGGAATCAATTGTACCTGAGAAAAGTACTCCTTTCTGCGGTACATATCCAAGCTTGGAGCGGACTTCTTTCTGTGTCATTTCACGTACATCCACACCGTCTACCAGAACACGGCCTTCTGTCACATCATAGAAACGAGGGATCAGATTGATAAGTGTACTCTTACCGCTTCCGGTACTTCCGATCACGGCAACTGTTTCACCTTTTTCTGCCTTAAAGGAAATATCGGTAATAACATTTTCGCCTGCTTCCGGATACGCAAAGCTTACATGATCAAATTCAACGGTTCCTTTGACATTCTTATCAGGCAGAACCGGATTTTCAGGATCTGTTACGCTGACATTTGTCTTGAGTACATCGTTGATACGAAGTGCTGCAACATTTGCTCTTGGGAGCATGATAGACATTGCTGTGATCATCAGGAAGGACATGATGATCTGCATAGCATACTGGATAAACGCCATAACATTACCAACCTGCATGCTTCCGTTATCTACTGCATAAGCGCCGCTGTAGATGATCAGTACGGAAACTCCATTCATAATGAGCATCATCGTCGGCATCATAAATGTCATACATCTGTTGACAAACAGGTTCGTCTTTGTAAGTCTCTGGTTCGCCTCTTCAAAACGTTCTTCTTCGTGTTTTTCACGGCTGAATGCACGGATAACCGGGATACCTGTCAGGATCTCACGTGTAACCAGATTCAGCTTGTCAACCAGAGTCTGCAGTATTGTAAACTTAGGCATTGCTACCTGGAACAGAACAACGATCACAACAAGGATCAGGCCTACAGCGAGACCAAGGATCCATGTCATGGAAGAATCCGTCTGCAATACACGGATCACACCACCAATACCAAGGATCGGCGCATAGAGTACAATTCTGAAAAGCATTGCCATAACCTGCTGCACCTGCTGAATATCGTTCGTGCATCGGGTGATCAGGGATGCTGTTGAGAATTTATGATATTCACGGCTTGAGAATGAAATAACTTTATTGTACACAGCATTTCTCAGATCGTGTCCAAGTGTTGCTGCCACTCTGGATGAAAGAAATACCACACAGATTGCGCAGAGCATGGTGATAAGTGCCATTCCCAGCATCTTAACGCCTGAAATTTTGATGTAATGCATCTGGATCGCATCGACATCCTCGCCCATTGCCTCGTATTCACTCTTTACATAAGCTACACCTGCCTGTGTAAGGATGGATGGCTGCATCTGGTCAATCTTCTCGCTGATCTTCTCGATCATTGATGTTAGAGCTTCCTCTGGCATCTGAGCGATCGCCTGCATCGGATCTGTTCCCTCCGGAACTCCCATCCTGGCGAGCATCTCGTTTACTTCGTCGCTGCCGGATGAAAAGCTTGCTGCTATCATCATCGGTTTTGCTAAAATATCATTGAGTTCATCCCGTTCATCAGATTTTACATCATCTTTGAGTACGAGGTTGTCTCCATCTTCTTCATAAAATGAATCTATTGTTTCTTTGTCTTCTTCATCCATAAACAACTTCAGATTGTCCATAGATGTTTTTCTGATCTTTTCAGGTACACTGTCTTCGATACCACTTTGCTGGATTCCCACATTGACGATCTTGGATGTGTAATCCGGCAGTGACAGATCGCAGTAAGCCTGAAGAAACAGAAGTGCTATGATCAGTACAACATAGCCAGCTGATTTTTTCAGAAATTTCATCAGTTTGATCACTTTTGCTGCCTCTCTTTCCTGGTGTTGTTTTTACCGGATGCAACCGGTATTTTTTCAATATTCTCTGTGATCTGGTCCAGAAATCTTCGCAGTAGGCAAAGATCTTCTTCGCTGAAACCATCGAGAAGAATCTTCTCGTTATCCTGCACCTTCTTCATGCCACTTTCTTTGGCCTGCTTGCCTTTCTCTGTCAGATAGATTCTTGAGATACGCTGATCTTTTTCATCGGCTTCTCTGTAAAGGAATCCTGCTTTTTCCAGGCGCTGAACAGTTACATTGACAGTCGGTGGTTTGATGTGCAGTTTTTCTGCGATCTCGCGCTGGCTCAGTCCGTCTTTGTATGACAGGAGTCCGAGCACCGGTATCTGCCCCGGGTAGATTCCCAGTTCCTGCATCTGACCAAAGCATTTGGCCATAAAACGCCGGTCGATCCGCATAAACATTGTCAGAATACTGGATCTGTACTCCGGCGGACAAAAGTCTGGTTCGTCTTCTGTAAACAAGTCTTCACCTCCGTATGATGTCTGTTATTTTTGTTAGTCGACTATTGATTAGTCGGCTAATTGTTTATTATATGCATTTGTGGAGAAAATGCAACTGTTTTTGCAGATTTCACAAAAAAATCAAATTTAACGCCTAATGTTCAAAGACTCCAGAAATGGATGAAAAGTTCAACGCTGATATTTATATCTCACGCCGGATATAAAAGACTCCTGGCGTGGAAACGGCTTCGGAATTCAGAAATACTAGGGATATTCTCAGCCTGTTAAATGCATGGATTAAAAGTGCATAACTCGCTTTCGCTCAGACAATGCACTTTTGAATCCATAACACAGTCTGATACTATCCTGAGTATTTCTAAGAATTCCTGCAGATGTTTCCCGCTCAGGAGTCTTTATACTCGGCTGTTGAGCTGTATTTATCAGCGTGTAGGTTAACCTTTCAGGAGGCTTTGTATTCGGCGGTTAATCTGAGTTTTTTGTGAATTTTCCGTCACACTACCAGGTATAAAGTACGGTGCTGGGGAATAAAAAAAGACTTCTGTCAGGGACGAACGTAATTATCCTCTGTGTTTGTTTCGCCTGAAGAACTTCGTTTAGATACCGGACTATACAGGTTTTTGCGTTAATTCAGAAAATGCTGCTGTTTGAGCATCTTCAGATGCGAGTTCAGCATTTTCTAAATTGTTTTTAGCAAAGTTCTGTATATCCTGGTATCTCAGAAGTTCTGAATTGAAACACACACAGAGATAATTCACGTGTTGTCCGCTAAACAGAGTCTTCTTTCAATTTCCCATCACCGGGAATTCTTTATACAAACTGATTAAGCTCCTCATCGTATTCGTAATCAATCGACGCGAGTTTCTTTAT
>NZ_CAKROJ010000098.1 GCF_934372025.1 uncultured Blautia sp. | reverse complement strand
CTTGTTTCCAGACTTTCATTTACCTTAGGTCCTGAAGTGACCGGGTTCATGTCCACACCCATACCTCTGGAGATTTCATTTTCCGGAATCAGACCTACGGAAAGAAGAAGTGTGTCACAGCTGTATTCTTCTTCTGTTCCCGGAATTGGTTTGCCATGACTGTCAACCTGTGCCAGTGTCACACCTTCCAGACGTTCTTTTCCTTTAATATCAACAACTGTATGACTGAGCTTTAACGGGATTCCATAGTCATCCAGACACTGTACAATGTTTCGTTTAAGTCCGCCGGAATACGGCATCAGTTCTGCAACTACTTTAACCTTTGCCCCTTCAAAAGTCATTCGTCTTGCCATGATCAGTCCAATATCTCCGGAACCAAGGATCACTACTTCTCTGCCAGGCATATATCCCTCGATATTCACAAGTCTCTGTGCAGTACCTGCGGAGAAAATACCTGCCGGGCGATATCCCGGAATGTTGAGTGCTCCTCTGGAACGCTCGCGGCAGCCCATTGCAAGCACTACTGCTTTCGCCTGAATCTCGAAGAGACCTTCTTCTCTGTTCATTGCGGTAACGATCTTCTGCGGACTGATGTCCATGACCATGGTATTTAATTTATATTCTATATCCAGCTCTTTTACCTGTTCAATAAAACGTCCTGCATATTCCGGGCCGGTCAGTTCTTCTTTGAATGTATGAAGTCCGAATCCGTTATGGATACACTGATTCAGGATACCGCCAAGTTCTCTGTCTCTTTCCAGGATCAGGATACTGTCTGCTCCGCTTTTTTTCGCAGAAATCGCAGCTGCAAGTCCTGCCGGTCCTCCTCCGATGATAACAATATCATAAGCTCTCATGATGCAATGCCTCCCTTTTATAACGAATCCTTGTTATGATCTGTGACAATTCTGGAATTTCCACCGGATTTCGTAATGTCAAACATGCTCACATGACGTTCACGAGCCAGGATCTCCATGGTCTTCGGTGAACAGAAGCCTGCCTGACAGCGTCCCATACCTGCTCTTGTTCTGCGCTTTACTCCGTCCAGAGATTTTGCTCCAAGAGGTCTTGTGATCGCGTCAATGATTTCTCCTTCTGTGACCATTTCACAACGGCAGATGATATTTCCATATTCCGGTTTCTCTTTGATCAGGGCAATTCTTTCTTCTTTACTGAGGGTATTCGGATCCAGAATACCTTTTCTTGTTGCAATAAAATCGTCTTTTTCTTCAAGATTCATTTTTTCTTTCAGAATCTGTGCTACCATTTCGCCAATCGCCGGGGCACTGGTAAGACCTGGTGATTCAATACCGGCACAGTCGATAAAGCCTTTTGCAACCTCTACTTCTCCGATGATAAATTCATGTCCGTCTTCATGAGCACGAAGTCCGGAGAATGAAGTGATCACCTGACGAAGCGGAATGTTTTTTACATTCATTTCTGCTTTTGAAAGAACCTGATCCAGACCTTCTCTTGTGGTATTAGTTCCTTCTTTATCCTCAATATCGATTGCTGTCGGTCCAAGGAGCAGATTTCCATGAACTGTCGGTGTAACCAGGATCCCTTTTCCATATTTTCCCGGAAGTGCAAAGATGGTTCTGTTTACATGGTCTCCTGCGCTCTTATCCAGCAGACAGTAATCGCCTCTTCTTGGAGTAATGTGGATTTTCTTCTCACTCACCATATTGTGGAATTTGTCGGCATAAACTCCGGCAGCATTCACTACGTATTTTGTCTGGAAAACTCCATTATTTGTATGAACTTCCCAGCCTTCTTCTATTGGTTTAAGATCCGTAACTTCCGTATCGAATTTAAATTCTACGCCATTTGCATATGCATTCTCAGCCATTGCGATATTCATATTAAACGGACAAATGATACCGGCTGAAGGTGCATAAAGTGCAGCGCAGGCTTCGTCGGAAATGTTCGGTTCCATTTCTTTCAATTCCTCACGGTCAAGAATTCTCAGACCCTTAACCCCATTTGCAACACCTCTGTCGTACAGTACCTGAAGCTGCGGCCTGTCCTCTTCATGCACACATACAACCAGAGATCCATTTTGTTTAAACGGAAAATCCAGATCTCTGGAAAGCTGCTCCATCATCTGATTTCCACGAACATTCAGTTTTGCCATCAGTGACCCTTCTGCAGCATCATAACCGGCGTGAACAATCGCACTGTTTGCTTTGGAAGTGCCACAGCATACATCTTCTTCTTTTTCGATCACACATGTTCTTACGTTATATCGTGACAGTTCTCTTGCTGTTGCCGCACCTGAAACTCCCGCTCCGATAATTATTACATCATACATTCCCAGATCACTCCTTAAACTGATTTGTAAAAAGAGCCTGCCAAGTAAACGCATACTCTATGCGCTTATCCTGCCAGGCTCTCTCATCTCATGCCACTACTCTTTTTAGTTAATAAATTTAATCTTCTTTTGCCCAACCATAGGCATATTTGACAGCTTTGTTCCAGCCTTTGATTTGTTTTGCTCTGTCCTCATCAGAAATCTGCGGCTCGAATGTCCTGTCAATTGCCCAGTTTTTGATAACATCTTCTTTGCTTGTCCAGTAACCTACTGCAAGACCTGCAAGATAAGCAGCTCCCATTGCAGTTGTCTCTACACACTGCGGACGGTTAACCGGTGCATTGATGATATCGGACTGTGTCTGCATCAGGAAATCGTTTGCACTTGCGCCACCGTCAACCTTAAGTGCTGCAAGATCGATTCCTGAATCTGCCTTCATAGCTTCCAGAACATCATTTACCTGATAAGCAATGGATTCCAGGGTTGCGCGAATAATGTGATATTTGTTGACACCACGTGTGATTCCCACGATAGTTCCTCTTGCATACTGATCCCAGTGTGGTGCACCAAGTCCGGTAAATGCAGGTACTACATAACAGCCGTTGGTATCTTTTACTTTCTTTGCCATATATTCTGAATCCGGTGCGGAATCAATAATACGAAGCTCATCTCTCAGCCACTGGATCGCTGCACCTGCTACAAAGATAGAACCTTCCAGTGCATAATTTACTTTACCATCAAGTCCCCATGCGATAGTTGTTACCAGACCATTCTTTGAGAAGATTGGTTTCTCGCCGGTATTCATCAGAAGGAAGCATCCTGTTCCATATGTATTCTTTGCTTCACCTGCGTTGAAACAGGTCTGTCCAAACAGTGCAGCCTGCTGGTCACCTGCTGCGCCTGCGATCGAAATTTCTCCACCAAGGAAGGACGGATCTGCTTTTCCGTATACACAGCTTGACGGTTTTGGTTCAGGCAGCATGGATCTTGGAATATTCAGCTCTGTAAGGATCTCATCATCCCATTCCAGAGTGTTGATATTAAACAGCATCGTACGGGAAGCGTTGGAATAATCGGTTACATGAACGGCACCCTTTGTCAGTTTCCAGATCAGCCATGTCTCAACGGTACCAAATAATAATTCTCCCTTTTCTGCACGTTCTCTTGCACCCGGTACATTGTCAAGAAGCCATTTTACCTTTGTTCCTGAAAAGTATGCATCAATAACAAGACCTGTCTTTTCTCTGAACTTATCGGTAAGTCCTTTTTCTTTCAGGCTGTCACAGTATTCAGAGGTTCTGCGGCACTGCCATACGATTGCATGATAAATTGGTTCTCCTGTATTTTTGTCCCATACGATGGTAGTTTCACGCTGGTTGGTAATACCAATCGCTGCAATGTCTTCTGCTACTGCTCCGATCATATTCATTGCTTCAACCGCAACACCAAGCATACTTGCCCAGATTTCATCTGCGTCATGCTCAACCCAGCCTGGTTTTGGAAAGTACTGTATGAACTCTCGCTGAGCTACGCTGCACATTTCTCCTTTTTCATTGAACAGGATACATCTGTTACTTGTTGTTCCTGCATCCAGAGCCATTACATACTTAGCCATATTCTCTTCCTCCATTAAATATGTAAATATCGTTGTTTTTTATAACATCCAGACCTCATGATTTGTGGATGAAACTGCAATTGCTCCTGCTAAAAGAGCATCCATCACAGATTCCTTATCTGAGATCAGTCCACCTGCAATGATCGGTGTTCTTGACATCTTACAGACATTTTTAATGATCTTTGGCATCACGCCAGGAAGGACTTCGATAAAATCAGGCTTTACTGTATGTTGCTGCTGCCTGATATTTTCATATGCCATTGAATCAAGAAGAAAGTATCGGAGAATTGTAAACATTCCCAATTCCCTGCCTTTTTTGATCAGAGTTGGCTTTGTGGAAATGATTCCATCTGCCTTTGTGTTCTTCTGGATAAATTCAACTACAATGTCCTTGCTGCTGAGTCCACTGATCAGATCCACATGGACCATTGCGACCTTGCCTGCTGCCTTTACCTTATCTACGATTTCTTTGACAGAACAGATATCTCCAAATAAGATAAACACCACCCGGATATCCTCCAGGGAACAACAGACTTCCAGATCGTTCATGTTTTTTACTGCTGCAATGATCGGATTATCCTCAACTGCTTCATAAAAAAAACTGCTCACCCTCTCACTCCTTGCAATTTCAAAAAGAAAAAAGAGCGCATTCTATAACAGCCTTTCGACTGATATAAATTCGCTCTCCTCTCACAGCTTCACTTTCCAATTACTTATTTAATGTGCTTATCATAACACATTGCACAATTTATTACAAGTATTTTTTAAAATAAATATACTATTTACACAAATCAAGTGTTACTGTTCACTCCGTTCACAGCAACCGTGTCACACCATCTGCACCAGCCATACGTCACTTTTTACCATGAAATATCCAATCACTACTTTGATCACTTCTGTTGCCTGCACCAGGAAATATACGCTCACGATTCCAAGTCCTGTATAACGTGCCAGAAGAAAAGCTGCCGGTACTACCACAACCCAGGTAAATACGGAATCAAATAAAAATGTGACCATCGTTTTTCCACCGGAACGCAGAGTAAAATAAGATGCGTGGCTGAAAGAACAGAACGGCATAATGATCGCAGATACTGCAATAAAGCTGGTTGCAAGCGCCTTGATCTCTTCAGATGTATTATAGATCTGTGGGAATAATCCGCCGAACATCAACATTACTCCGGCAACTACCGCACAACAGAATACACTGAAAACAATCATCTTATTATCGGCATCTTTGGCCTCTTTTAATTTGCCTGCACCAAGATACTGTCCGACAACAATGCTGATACAGCCACCAAGCTGAATGTAAATGATATTAAACAGATTGGTGATCGTTGTCGCTATATTCAGACCGGCAATGACTTCCAGCCCACGAACGGAATAACACTGGGTCACGGTTGTCATTCCTGCCGCCCAAAAGACTTCATTGAGCATAAGCGGAAGTCCTTTGATAAGGATTGCTTTAAACTCTGCCTTTGGAATTCCAAATCCACGATATGCACCTTCCAGATACCGGTTTTTCGCTCTGTTCGTATGGGCCCACACGATTACGATCAGCGCTTCTATATAACGTGCGATCACGGTTGCCAGTGCCGCACCGACAACACCC
>NZ_CAKROJ010000097.1 GCF_934372025.1 uncultured Blautia sp. | reverse complement strand
AAAATTACGGACATTTCTTCAAGAGTAGGATACAATGATGGTAATTATTTTGGAAAAAGTTTCAAGAAATACTGCGGACTTTCTCCTTCTGAATACAGGGAGCAGAATTTACAATGAATAATATCTTTTCAAAAATCCACCAGTCTTATGGTGATATGAAACTGAGTTCCAAATTTACTCTGGTACTGCTTCTGGCAACAACCGTTCCTGTTCTCATGATGGCCTGCTTCTTTTATGGAAAACTCTATGATATGGTCGTATCTTACACAATCCGTCAGGAACAGGATACCTCTGCCCAGACTGCCCCATACATCGAAGAACTTGTTCAGCAGATTATTGATGCACACAGCAGAATCACTGATCAGGAGTTTTTTCAGACCCTGTTTCATCAGCCTGTCAATTCCCCGTTTCAGATGTTTCTGGATTCTGACAGTGCACAGGATTTTCACGATTATGCAGAAAAACTGATTGAATCTGATATGATCACCGGTGTACAGATCTATATGGATTTTCCACCACAATCTGTCCGCCTCTTTAATGATGAACTTACAAAAGATTATTTTTCTCCGCTAAGCAAAGCACGCGGCACTTACTGGTATGGTATCTTCCAGGGTACGCAGCAGTCTTCTCTGTACTGTCCGGAATTTTATCTTGGTGGCCGTGAGAAGAGAGAGTATGGTGACCTTGCCTATATCACTTCAACTACTTTTTATTATCAGGGCAGTGCCCGTCAGGCATATATTGCCGTTTACAGTTCTTCTGAACACCTGAATGAAATGCTGAAAGACAACCTTAAATTAACCGGAAGTGTTTCTTATATTATTAATGACAGAAATGCTGTAGTTGCAACTTCAGATTCTTCTCTTTCCGGTATCTATCTGCTGGATTATGATACGATTGAGAATTCGTTTATGTCCTCCAACAACTTTATTGAACGTAATATTCTGGACACTACTGTCTATGCCGGATTTTACAATATCAAACAGCCTGGATGGTTTATGGTAACGGTGCTTCCTTCCGGTCCGCTGATCACACAGAGTAATACGATCATGATCCAATATATCCTGATGTATCTAGGCTTTCTGATTTTTGCCTTGTTTCTTGCTCATTCCATGTCCCATTCGATCACAAATCGAATCTCATCTGTTATTCACCAGATGAGCAAGGTGCGTAAGGGTACTCTTAGTCCTATGAGCAGTCCGCAATATCACGATGAAATTGGTGATCTGATCGATACTTATAACTATATGACCCGTAAGATGGATCAGCTGATGACTGAACAGGCAAAAGCTGCTGAAGAACTTCGCATTGCCGAATTTCACACTCTGCAGGCACAGATCAATCCACATTTTCTTTATAATACAATGGATATGATCAACTGGCTTGCACAACAGGGACGCACCGATGAGGTTTCTCTTGCTGTTCAGAAACTCTCCCGTTTCTACAAGCTGACGCTTAGCCGCAAACAAAGTATCAGCACGATTGCCAGCGAGGCAGAGCATGTTTCTATTTATCTTCAGATACAGAACATGCGCTATCATGACAGTATTTCCTTTGTGTGTGATATTCCGGATGAACTGATGGAATATCAGATTCCGAAACTTACCTTGCAGCCTATCATCGAGAATTCTGTTCTTCACGGAATTCTTGAAACACCATCTAAGACAGGAACCATTGTCCTCACCGGATGGCTAGAAGATTCCGATATCGTACTGCTGATTTCAGATGACGGGGTCGGTATTCCACCAGAAAAACTGCAGACGCTTCTTCTTGAAAACAGTTACGGAATCACCAGCGCATCCAGTGGAACGAATATTGCTGTATATAATACTCATCGCAGACTTCAGATTCTTTATGGTGAGAAATATGGACTTAAGTATTCCAGTGAATTTGGAAAAGGCACTGACGTTGAACTCCGTATTCCTGCAATCAGAAATTAAATCTATTTCACAAATTAAAAAGAGAGACCACAGTTCTTTTGAACTGCAGTCTCTCTTTTTAATATGAATATGTGTAAAACAAATGGTCAAATTATCTGGTAACAATATCAACCGGAATATTGAAGATTTTTGCAACCTTCAGAATTGTATCGATATGTCTTCCTGTTGCAGCTGCCATATGATGAGTCGGGCCAGCTTCGCTCCAGCGGTTTACAAACTCTCTTGCGCCACATGTGAAACGTGTTCTCATGTTAGTATCACCGAAGGAAAGGATTGGTCCTTCTTCATTTACACCTTCTGCTACAACAAATTTGAAGTGTCCGTCTTTATCCTGTGTGATTGCAAGATAGGTAACCGGACCTGTGTATGGATAGAACTGTGTCAGGTATCCGCCGCCTGTTTTGCCATGGAATACCGGCACGATCTTCATGGTAGGTTTCTTATCGGAAATATCAGCATCTCCACTTCCGGAATGTCCAATGATGCAGATGTCATCGTTGAAGTCGATGGAATACATTTCAGAAAGCTGGCCTGTACCGGAAATTGTCTTAAGGATACTCATTGCCATAGCAACTTTCATATCACCTTCAACTGCACATGCTGTACCCTGTTTGATCAGCATAGAGAATGCCGGGATCAGCATACTGTCAAGGACACCTGCTTTACCCTGAGCAAATCCGTCATAGTGGGAAGCAACCATGCTGAGGTGCTCATCTTTAACCCATTTTTCGAATGCTACAACGTATTTTGCCATATCCCATACTTTTTCGATTGTGCCGCCATCTTCGATATCGAATGTATCAAGAATATCCTGAGCTTTTGCACGGATTGCTTCTTCATCTGTGATATCATCAGCGATTGCCCACATTTTTTCCCAGTCAAACTGTTTTGTGTACAGGAACATTCTGTTGTACAGGTTTGTCTCGTCGATATAAAGGTCCATCATACCCGGATAAGGTCTTCCGATCTGAGCTATGTTAGTATCACGGAATCTTCTTCTGACCTGAGCAGCTTTACACCAGTCTTCGATCTCAGCCTGAACAGCCGGGTCTCCACCTTCAACAACACCTGTGATAACAGCATGTCTCTTGCCGGCTCTTTCAAGGTCAGCAACAGCTTCACCAACAGCACCGCAGGCATATCCTTCACCAAGCCATGCAGCAATATCTGTGTGATCATAATCAAGAGCTTTCAGCTTCTGAACGTTAACCAGAACAACCGGCACATCAAGATCACGGATTGCAGGAAGCATATTGTAAGATGTAGCATAAGTCAGCATCTGAAGGAAAACGATATCTACGTCAGCTGCACGGAATTTGTCTCCGGCTTCCATAGACTGCTCTTTAGTTGTTACCATTCCTCCGTCAATGATCTCTACTGTCTCAGGAAGTGTCTTTTTGAATGCCTCGTACTGTGCTTCAAACTCAGGTACCAGTGAAGGGAACTGAGGAAGATATGCTCCTAATGCGATAGAAAATACACCAACTTTTGCCTTTGTGTTTACTAACATAGTAAAACCTCCTATTTGTTATTTATAAATTTTGATTCCGAAGGACTCATGGATTGTTGTACGAGCCTCTTCTACGGATTTAAAATCTCCGGCTTTCAGCATCTGTGCTGTAATATTACCGATTGCTGTTGCTTCGCCAGGGCCTGCATGAACTTCTTTTCCTGTAGCTTTTGCTGTCAGTTCATTAAGGTATCCTGCGTTAGAACCACCACCTACTACATGAATACGGCTGTATGTTCTTCCTGTGCTCTCTTCCAGTTCTTTTGCTGTTTTTGCATAGCATTCAGCAAGACTGGTGTAGATAACTGTTGCGATCTCACCCATTGTCTCCGGAACTTTCTGTCCTGTTCTGCGGCAGTAGTCTTTTACTTCTTCTGTCATATTATCAGGAGAAAGGAAACACTCATCATTTGCATCTACTCTGGACGGGAAGTCTTTAGCTTCTTCAGCCATAGAGCAGATTTCTGCAAAGCTGTATTTGTCATTTACTTCATGACGTACAGACTGGATCATCCACAGTCCCATGATGTTCTTGAGATAACGGAAACGTCCATCGTATCCACCTTCGTTTGTGAAGTTCAGTTCACAGCTCTTTGGTGAGCAGTCCGGAGTTTTTCTTTCGATTCCCATCAGTGACCATGTACCGGAGCTGATGTAGATGAAATCATCGTCATTTGCAGGTACTGCAAGAACTGCTGATCCTGTATCATGTGTTGCAGGTGCAACTACTTCCAGATCAAATCCAACTTCTTTCTGAAGTTCTTCTGTTAAATGTCCAACAACTGTTCCAGGCATGATCAGTTTCTGGAAAATTCTTCTTGGGTATCCAAGTCTGTCAATGATTTCATAATCCCAGTCTTTTGTCTCAGCGTTAACCAGCTGACCTGTTGTAGCTTCTGTGTACTCACATGTCTTCTGTCCTGTCAGCAGGAAGTGGAAATAATCCGGTACGTGAAGCAGGGTTTCTGCCTTTTCGAGATATTCCGGATGTTTTGTCTTAACTGCCATCAGCTGATATACTGTGTTGAAAATTGCTTTCTGAATACCGGTTCTTGCATACAGTTCATCAAGTGGAATATATTTGTAAACTTCTTCATCCATTCCTTCTGTACGGTGATCACGATATCCTACAGTGTTTCCGATTACTTTGTCTTCTTTGTCAAGAAGAACGAAATCAACACCCCATGTATCAACACCCATGCTTACCGGGATTTTTCCGATTTCTTTACATTTTTTAAGAGCAATAACGATTTCTTTGAAGATACGGTCGAATTCCCAGCAGAGTTCTCCGTCTTTCTTAACCATACCATTTTCGAAACGATGGATCTCTTCAAGCTCCATTTTTCCGTTTTCCATGTGACCAAGAATCAGACGTCCACTGGATGCTCCCATATCTACTGCTGCATAATAAGTTGCCATTGTTAAGTCCTCCTGTTTATAATATGATAATATCTTAAATGTATTTATTTGTTAAGAACCTTGTTTGTCAAAAAAAGGGTCCTTAATTGCTTTATTGAAGTAAATTGTGAATGTATCTTACTAAAAAACCCCCAGGGCAAATGCCCTGGGGGTTTTCACCCTATCTTTGATACTGAACGCCACCTCGGAATCTTACGATTCCTCAGTGTTCGCTGCGCTCATATAGTCTCTCCCGAACGCAATCTCAAAACCTCCGGTTTTTCGATGTTCGCTGCGCTCACATAAATTTCTCTATGAGACTTTTCACTTGCAAGCAATTGAAAGTCTCATTTTCAAAATTTGCGTTCGTTTTAGCTATACATATTAGTCGTACAGGTTTGGAGCGATTTCTTCGTCTTCCATGTTTGTGGAATCATACCAGTATCCATCTGTAGGAACATCTTCAAGTTCCTGTCCGTTAGCTGCTGCTGTCAGAGCGTAGATTGCGTAGTATCCCATCATAAGAGGAGACTGTGTAACTGCACCAAGGAATGTTCCATCCTGAACAGCTGCTTTGATGATAGAACCAGCATCGAAACCAACACCGATAACGTCGCCGTTAGCTGCGTCAGATCCAAGAACGTTCAGGTTAGCGTTAGCTGCAAGAACACCTTCTGCTGCTGTCTGGTTGGAACCGAAGATAGCGATGCAGTTTTCTTTGGAAAGGAT
>NZ_CAKROJ010000096.1 GCF_934372025.1 uncultured Blautia sp. | reverse complement strand
TTCTTACGAAGTGCTTCGATAACCGGAACAACACGTGCTGCTTCTTCTTCAGCACTTACAGGGGTATGTCCCGGACGGGTGGATTCTCCGCCGACATCCAGAATATCGGCTCCATCCCTGATCATGGTTTCAGCATGTTTCAGTGCATGATCCATTGTATTCCATTTGCCGCCATCAGAAAAGGAATCCGGAGTCACGTTCAGGATCCCCATGATATAGGTTCTGTTTTTGATATCAAATTCTCGATTTCCGATTTTCATGATCAAAAAATCTCCTTTTAGTATTGAATTGTCATATTTTTTTTCGAAAGATCCCAGTAGCATTCTTTTTCAGCAGGACAGAGAAAACACAAACGTGATTTCTTATCTGCCTCATACAGAAGCTGACTCAAGACAGGTATTTTTTTATTTGAAGAGCGATGTTCTCCGATCGCAGTCAGTATCTGAGACTTTTCTTCATTGGAAAAATCCAGATCAGATAAAATGATTTCTGCAATCTGTACACCGGCTGTATCATGTGGAGTGCCGTCAGTATACTGCTTTGCACGTCCGATATCGTGAAGCAGAGCAGTACAGTAGATCAGTTCATATGAGCAGTCAAGTTTACGTTCCAGAGCAAATATGTAAGCAAGTCTTGCCACATCCAGAAAATGTTCCGGTGTATGACGGCAAAAAATACGGTCCTTCTCCAGACGGGTAAGCTCTTTCAGATTTTCCTGATAAAGAGGGTGCTGCCAGATTGCCTGGATTCTTGACATCCCGGTCTGCATCAGTCTTTTACCATAGCGAGAAACTGTTTCTGAAGTTCTCTGTCTGTTTTAAAGTCACCTCTTGTTACAGTGGTGATAGTCTTGCTGCCAGGCTTTTTGATTCCACGCATGGTCATGCAGGTGTGCTCTGCTTCAAGCATGATCATGATTCCCTTAGGATTCAGCGTACGTTCCAGTGCATCAGCAATCTGGACGGTAAGTCGTTCCTGAATCTGAGGCCTTCTTGCATATACGTCAACGGTACGTGCAAGCTTGCTGAGGCCGGTAACCTTGCCGTTTGGTATATAAGCTACATGAGCTTTGCCGTAAAATGGCATCAGATGGTGTTCGCACATAGAATAGAAGGTAATATCCTTTTCCAGTACCATTTCATTATTTTCTACTTCAAACTGTTTGGCAAGATGATGATCCGCTTCTTCATCCAGCCCACCATAAATTTCCATACACATACGTGCGATACGATCCGGAGTATCTTTAAGTCCTTCGCGCTCTGTGTCTTCACCAATCCCTTCAAGAAGAAGACGGATAGCCTGTTCCACTTTCTGTTTATCTACCATTAAAAAAACAACCTCCTGTTAAATATGATATCGTGGAGATTGTCTTTTTTTTATCGAAGTGATAGCGTGATAAAGCAAAAAGATATCTCCAATTGTGATAGAACGTATGTCGAAAAACGTATCCCTACACAATATGAGATATCCTCTTATATTGTTGCAACGGGTGCGGATCACATACCGTAAGACGTACTTTTCGTTTCGGCGACAACTCCCCATTCGCTGAACACTTGACGCATATGATCCTATTTTGCATAGCATTCATTTCCCGTACAGTATAGCATAGATATATTAGAGAGAAAAGAGGTAATTTGCCGAAAAAATACACATTATTGAAAGTAACGGTTTATGAAATGATATATTGACGGAAAAAGACAGATATGATAGCATAAAGCTGTCTTAAACAAAATTGAATAAAAATTTCACAGATTACGGACCATCAGGGATAACGACTGTGTGTATTTCGTGTACACATTCGTTATCCCTTTTTATCATTATGGAGGAAAATTATGTATTTGATGATTGATAACTATGATTCATTTGTTTATAATCTCAAGGCTTATTTTGAAGAACTGGGCAGGCAGATTATCGTCAGAAGAAGTGACCATATTACGATGGCAGAAATTGAAGAGATGCATCCTGAGGGAATCATACTTTCACCGGGACCAAAACGCCCGTGGGATGCGGAAGTCTGCATGGATACAGTTAAACGGTTTCAGGGGAAAATTCCTATTCTTGGCGTATGCCTTGGGCATCAGGTACTGGGACACTGTTGTGGTGCAACGGTTGAGAAAGGCAGCAGGCCGATGCATGGAAAGATAACAGGAATCCGAAATAATGGAAGTGGGATATTTGAAGGATTACCGGAGAATTTCAAAGTGACACGCTATCATTCGCTGGTTGTACGTGAGAACAGTATTCCGGAAGATTACCGTGTAGATGCAGTTTCAGAAGATGGTGCGGTAATGGGCATATCAAATAAGACTATGCCGTTGTTTGGAGTTCAGTTCCATCCGGAGGCAGTTCTGACAGAATACGGTCATGAGTTACTGGAGAATTTTTGTCGAATTGCAGAGGAATATTCCGGTGAACGGTAACACAAATGCATTTCAAGACATGAGGAAATGTTCTGACAAACGGACAGAGAGGAAAAATAGATGTATAATATAAAGCGTGTAATTAGAGAACTAGATCCATTCAGATCTGCAGCAGAGCTGTTTCAGTATTTTGCTGATGAGAAGGACAGTGCGTTTCTGGATTCTTCGCTGGTAAATCAGCTTGGAAGATATTCAATCATAGGGGCATATCCTTATCTCAGACTGGTGAAGGATGACAGTGGGTTTTACATAAATGGGCAGAAAACGACAGAGAGTACATTTGAAGAATATCTTAAGAAATATCTGCTGGAGCATAAAGATGAGAACAAAAGCAGTTTGCCGATGGTCTCCGGGGCAATCGGTTATTTTTCCTATGAATATGGACGAAAATTAATGCAGGTAGCGTCCTGCAAGGAGAATCTGGTATCTATTCCGGATGCAATGCTTATTTTTTATGATTTTTATGTGATAGAGGACCGTCATGAAAAGAAAATCTATCTGGTGGCAAATGGAATCACAGAGGATGCGGAAAAACTGCTTTCCTGTGTGGAGAGACGAATTTCAGAGCCGACAGAAGAGATTGCCGGAATTTGTACATCTTCTTATAATATAGAAGTAACACCAAATTTTGAAAAAGAAGAATATAAGCAGGCAGTTGATGATATGATCCGCTATATTATTGAAGGTGATATCTATATTACGAATATGACACAGCAGCTGAAGGTAAAGAGTGATAAAAAACCGCTGGATGTTTTTTATGATCTGAGAGAAAATAATCCGTCTCCATTTGGCGGATATATGGATTATGGTGATTTTCAGATTGTCTGTGCTTCTCCGGAACGTTTTCTGAAGATGAAACAGGGACATGTGAATACACGGCCGATCAAAGGTACACGAAAAAGAGGCGAGACTTCGGAGGAAGACCTGTTTATGAGAACGGAGCTTGAAAATTCTGAGAAGGATAAGAGTGAACTTCTTATGATCGTGGATCTTGAGCGAAATGATCTGAATCGTGTGTGCAGACCAGGCAGTGTAAAAGTAACCGAACTTTTTACAGTAGAGGAATATGCGACAGTATTTCATCTGGTGTCTGATATTGAAGGAGAACTGGAAGAGGGCAAAACCGTTATGGATCTTCTTGAGGCAGCTTTTCCGGGAGGTTCGATCACTGGTGCGCCGAAATATCGGGCAATGGAAATCATTGATGAACTGGAAAACAATCAAAGAAGTCTTTATACAGGTTCTATTGGTTATCTGACTCTGGATGGAGACTGTGATTTTAACATTGTCATTCGAACAGCATTGCATAAGGATGGAATGTACTATCTGGGTGTTGGCGGAGGTATTACCGCTGAATCAGACCTGGAATTTGAATATGAAGAAACTCTTCAGAAAGCTAAAGCAGTTCTGGAGGCAATGAAATAAGATGTGGAGAGAAAAAGATGAATATTGAACTGGATGAGGGATTTCTGTTTGGAATGGGTGTATTTGAGACGATTGCCGTAGAAGATGGCAGGCCACTGTTTCTTGAGAAACATCTGGAGCGAATAGAGAGATCAGCAAGATTTCTGGGAATTGCTTCCTGTGTGGAACGAGATATTATTGTGGAAAAGATCTGGAAATATCTGAATGAACAGGATAGAGAGTCAACAAAACATGCGGCACTCAAAATTGCAATGTCTGACCGAAATCTGTTTTTCCAGATCAGACAAAATCCATATAAGAAAGAAGATTATATACGGGGATTTATAACTGATTTCAGTAAAGTCAGAAGAAATGAGACTTCTCCGCTTGTATACCATAAAACATTGAATTATGGTGATTGCATAATGGAAAAGAGGTCAGCAGCGGCTGAGGGTATTAATGACAAAATTTTTATCAATACCAAAGGTCAGATCAGTGAGGGGACTGTCTGCAATATCTTTTTTGTGCGTGAAAATACTATATATACACCGCAGCTTTCCTGTGGTCTGCTGCCTGGCATCCTGAGAGCATATATTATGGAGAAATTTCAGGCAGAGGAAACAATCATTTATCCGGATGAACTGATGCATTATGATGAATGTTTTGTCACGAATTCTCTTATGGGAGTGATGCCGGTGAGACAGTTGGGAAGTGTTTCTTTTTCCTGCAGTGATAAAACAGAGGAAGTCAGAAAAATATATGAAAACGAAAAAATGTCCTTATAATGGGACATTTTTTTCTTGGGCAAAATGCTTATCGAAAGGGTAATTGTTTTCAAAAAGACACAAAAAATATGTTGACTTTAGGAAAAGAGGTTTGTATAATGACAAAAGTTAGGATGCGAACTAAATTGAGAAAGGAGAGCAGATGAACGAGGCAGACGAAAAATTTAAGAAAATGCATATGGGAAGACTAATTCATATGCTGTCGCACCAGATGAAACGAGATGCTAACAGTGTGGTGTCTTCTATTCAGAATGATGATCTGACGATCATGCAGAAACACGTTCTGAAATTTATTTTGCTGGAATCACTTCACAGAGATCTTTATCAGAAAGATATAGAAGAAGAATTTCAGATTCGTAAATCTACGGTTACAGGAATTCTTAAACTGATGGAAAAGCATGGATATATTTACAGAGAAAGCGTTAAAAAAGATGCCCGTCTTAAGAAACTTGCACCGACTTTGAAAGCCGAAAAATTAAGACCAAGTATTCTGGAACATATTGAACAGTCGGAAATAAAACTTACTCAGGGAATTTCAGAAGAAGATGTTATGACCTGTAAAAAAGTATTGTGTCAGATGCATGGTAATCTGGTAAAAATGAATGAGGAAAAAATAAAGGAGGAAAAAGATGAACAGAAAGATGTTTAAATCCATCAGGGAATACAGGAAAGAATCTCTGCTGGCTCCACTTCTGGTAATTTTGGAAGTTTTTATGGAAGTGCTTATTCCACTTGAAATGGCAAAGATTATAGACGTTGGTATTGCCAATGGTGACCTTGCTTATATTGTACAGCGGGGAGTGATTCTCGTTGCAATGGCAATGATCTCATTGTTTTTTGGTGTGCAGGCCGGAAACATGGCAGCAGTGGCAGCAGCAGGTTATGCAAAAAATCTCCGTCATGATATATTTTATAAAGTACAGGAATTTTCTTTCAAAAATATCGATCATTTTTCCACATCGGGTCTTGTGACACGTATGACAACCGATATTACAAACGTGCAGATGGCATATATGATGAGTATTCGTCTTCTTGCCAGAGCACCATTTATGATACTTCTTTCCTGGATCATGAC
>NZ_CAKROJ010000095.1 GCF_934372025.1 uncultured Blautia sp. | reverse complement strand
GGCGAGATAGCTCAGTTGGCTAGAGCACACGGTTCATACCCGTGGTGTCGAGGGTTCGAATCCCCCTCTCGCTACTTCATCCTCTGCAAAAGCAGAGGATTTTTTTTACGCTTTATAGTATAATACGAACAACAATTTTTTTGTATATGCAACAGAAAATTTTGCATCTAGGAATTTTTTTGGATTTGTTGTATGATATAGGTTGCTTAATAAATCAATAGAAAGGGGACACCAGACCGTGGCAAAGAAGATGCTTTTTGTCTTTAATCCAAAAGCAGGAAAAGGCAGGATCAAGATGCATTTACTGGACATTGTGGATGTATTCAGCAGTCATGATTATGAGATTATTATTCGGGCAACACAGGCACCGAAGGATGCATATGAAAAGGCGAAGGAATATGCAGATTCAGTTGATCTGATCGTATGCAGCGGAGGTGATGGTACACTGGATGAGGTAGTTACCGGAATTACAGAGAAGAACAGTAATGTGCCTATTGGTTATATACCGGCAGGAAGTACCAATGATTTTGCAAACAGTCTGTTTATGCCCAAAAGCATGCTAAAGGCTGCAGAGATGATCATGAAAGAAGAACTGTATCATTGTGATATAGGTCGCTTCAATAACAAGACGTTTGCATATGTAGCTGCATTTGGACTGTTTACGGATGTTTCTTATGAAACAGACCAGGATCTGAAGAACGTTCTTGGACATGTGGCATACATCCTTGAAGGTGTAAAACGCCTTTTTGATATCAAATCCTATCATATGAAAGTAACTTCTGAGGAGATTCAGGCAGAAGACGATTTTATTGTAGGAATGATAACGAATTCCAGATCTGTAGGAGGATTCAAGAATCTTACAGGTAAGAATGTAGATATGAATGACGGACTTTTTGAAGTGACGCTGATCAAACATCCCAAAAATCCGATCCAGCTGCAGGAAATTATGAGTGCGCTGGTAATAGCGGAAGATAATACGGACATGATCTATTCCTTCAAGACAAGGAAAATAACGATAGAAACAGAGGAAGAGGTGCCGTGGACACTGGACGGAGAGTTTGGTGGGGATCACAAATATGTGGAGATCGAAAATCGACATAAGGCACTGAATCTTTATTTAAAAAGCACCAAGAATTAATCAGACACACATAGAAGAACAAGTTGCTGTGAACGGAGTGAACAGTAACGAAATTAAAGGAGATTAAGATGTCAGACTACGTGAATGTAACAGAAATTTTCGGATGTGATGTATTTAATGATGCTGTCATGGAAGCACGCCTTCCGAAGAAAGTATATAAAGAGCTGAAAAAGACAATCGAAGAGGGCAAGGAACTCTCTCTTGAGGTGGCAGATGTTGTAGCTCACGAGATGAAGGAATGGGCAATTGAAAAAGGTGCAACACACTATAGCCACTGGTTTCAGCCACTGACAGGTGTGACTGCAGAAAAACATGATGCATTTATCACCGCACCAAAAGAAAACGGAAAGGTTCTGATGAGCTTTTCAGGTAAAGAACTGATCAAGGGTGAATCTGATGCTTCTTCCTTCCCGTCAGGCGGACTTCGTGCAACATTCGAGGCAAGAGGATATACTGCATGGGACTGTACTTCACCGGCGTTTGTACGTCATGATGCTGCAGGCGGAACTTTGTGTATCCCGACAGCTTTCTGTTCCTATACTGGTGAGGCACTTGACCAGAAGACACCTCTCCTTCGTTCTATGGAAGCAATCAATACACAGTCTTTACGTCTCCTTCGTCTGTTCGGTAATACCACATCAAAGAGGGTAACACCGTCAGTCGGAGCAGAGCAGGAATACTTCCTTGTTGATAAAGAAAAATGGCTGCAGAGAAAGGATCTTACTTATACAGGAAGAACTTTGTTTGGTGCTATGCCGCCAAAAGGCCAGGAGATGGACGACCATTATCTTGGAACGATCCGTCAGAGAATCTCTGCATATATGAAAGAAGTAAATGAAGAGTGCTGGAAGCTTGGCGTGACAGCTAAAACACAGCATAATGAAGTAGCTCCGGCTCAGCATGAACTGGCACCGATCTATGCCCCGGCAAATATTGCAGCAGACCACAACCAGATCATGATGCGTATCCTCAAAAAAGTAGCCAGCCGTCATGGTATGAGATGTTTGCTCCATGAGAAACCGTTTGCTGGTGTGAATGGTTCTGGTAAGCACAATAACTGGTCTCTGACTACAGATGATGGAATCAATCTGCTCGATCCAGGCAAAACACCACATGAGAACATCCAGTTCCTGCTTGTTCTTACCTGTATGCTTAAAGCAGTAGATACACACGCAGATCTGCTTCGTGAGTCAGCTGCTGATGTTGGAAATGACCAGAGACTTGGCGGAAACGAAGCACCGCCGGCTATTATTTCTGTATTCCTTGGAGAACAGCTTGAAGATGTGCTGGATCAGCTGATCAGCACAGGAACAGCTACTCACAGTAAGAAGGGAACTATCCTGGAGACAGGTGTTAAAACTCTTCCGGATTTTATGAAGGATGCAACAGACCGTAACCGTACTTCACCATTTGCATTCACCGGAAACAAATTTGAATTCCGTATGGTAGGATCCAGAGATTCTATCTCTGAATGTAATGTTGTACTGAATACGATCGCAGCTGAAGCATTCAAAGAAGCTTGCGACCGTCTTGAAGCAGCAGATGACTTTGACATGGCTGTACATGATCTGATCAAAGAATATGCGATTGAACATCAGCGCATCGTATTTAACGGAAACGGATATGCTCCTGAATGGGCAGAAGAGGCAGAGCGCCGTGGACTTCCAAACCTGCCGTCCATGGTAGATGCGATTCCGGCTCTTACTACACCGAAGGCAGTTGAACTGTTCGAAAAATTCCATGTATTTACAAAGACAGAGCTGGAATCTCGTGCGGAGATCCAGTATGAGCTCTATGCAAAGGCTGTTAATATTGAAGCAAAGACAATGATCGACGTTGCAACAAAACAGATCATTCCGGCCGTTATCAAATACACAACTGTTCTGGCTGAGTCAATCAACGCAGTGAAGGCTGCCGGACCGATCGATGTCAGCGTACAGCTGGATCTTCTGGAAAAATGTTCAGCACTTCTGAAAGAGACAAATGATGCAATGAGCCGACTGTCTGACATTGTAAATAAAGTTTCAGAGATTCCGGAAGGAAGAGAACGTGCAGTATATTGTAAAGATGAAGTATGCAAGGCAATGGCAGATCTCCGTTCACCTGTAGATAAACTGGAAATGCTAGTCGACAAAGAAATGTGGCCGATGCCTTCTTATGGAGATCTGATCTTTGAAGTGTAAATTTCACAGGAGAAACTTAAGTGAAAGAATTAAAATTTTTGGAGGAGCAGGGTGTCTCCTCCTCTTTAATAAATAAAGTTGTTGAATTTCGGGAAAAATATCCTGTTCCCGATGAGATTAAAAACAGAATAGTCAAACCTTCTATACCATTTTATGGTAAGGAAATCCTGGAGATGGCGATTGCCGGTCTTTTACAGGGGCAGAATCTGCTCCTTACCGGACCGAAGGCAACAGGAAAAAATATCCTGGCTGAGAATATGGCTTATATCTTCAACAGGCCTTCCTATAATATATCATTTCACGTTAATACAAACAGCGGTGATCTGATCGGAACGGATACCTTTGAAGATAATGAGGTCAGACTTCGTAAGGGAAGTATTTACCGTTGTGCGGAGTATGGCGGTTTTGGGATTCTTGATGAGATCAATATGGCAAAGAATGATGCGGTTTCTGTTTTACATGCAACCCTGGATTACAGACGGTCGATCGATGTTCCGGGATATGACAAGATCGAAGTGCATCCGGCAGCCCGATTCATCGGAACAATGAATTATGGTTACGCTGGCACAAAGGAACTCAATGAAGCTCTTGTGTCAAGATTTCTTGTGATCGATATGCCAGCACAGACGGAAGAAACTCTTGGATTTATTTTCCATGAGATGTTCCCGAATGCCAAAGAAAATGCCATAGAACAATTTGTGGGCCTTTTTATGGATCTGCAGCTGAAAGCTCTGAACAGTGAGATTTCAACGAAAGCACTGGATCTTCGAGGCCTGCTTGCAGCAATGAAGATCGTTGACGTGGGTCTTGCTCCGGCCAAAGCTGTCCGGATGGGAGTCGTCAACAAGACATTCGACGTCTTTGAAAAAGAAATCGTAGAAGATGTTGTAAATACCAGAATTCCATCTGAATGGACCAGGGATGATGTATATGAATAAAACAGAACCAGTTGAAATTGATGATTATCGCCTGGAACTGGAAAACAGAATCCGCAATCTGCTGTGGACAGTGAGCGGAGATTATAAACTGGATATGAAGCCTGACGTATCACTTTTTCTCAGATCAAAAGCGATTGCCCTGTATGATGGTATCAAACAGGGAGCGCTTGCGAGATACTATGATAAGGATATGCTCGGGCTTTATCTAGTTAAGAAAGTTTTTCTGCAGGCGGGAGAAAATGAACTTACATTTGTGGCACAGCTTTGTATAGAAGAGGCCATAGGTGATAAGATCTGTGCAGAACGTCCGGGCATCCGTGACATGCAGAGGCAGTGCATCGAAGATATCCTGGATCAGGAATTTGAAAAAATGCCGAATCTGCGAGATATTCCAGGAAGACTTAAGCTGGCAGCGCTCCGCAGAAGACTGCATGGCGGAGATTATCATGTAGACCGCAAGCTTCAGCCGTATATGGATCTGATAGAAAGAGCAGGAAAAAGTCAGGATACAATGGAACTGATCAGGGTGATCGACGAACTGTATAATCTGTTGATCGATCCAATGTTTGAGACAATGCACGGTTCACTTGAAAGAGTGCTTGCAGTGACTATGGAAGACCTTACGGAATATGCGTGGGAAGATTTTCTTTCTGAAGAGATGTATGAAGAAGCGTTGGAAAGCTATATGGAACAACTGGCGAATTCTGCTTCTGCGCTTGAAGATTCTGCCGTAACAGAAGATATGGAAGAAAAACGCCAGAAGACTCGCAAAGTTACAGTGGTCACTCCTGAAATGCAGGAAAAAGCCTATACTTACGTGGAGTTGAACTATGGCAAAACATATCTGAGCGAAGCAGAAGAAAAAAAGATCAACTATCTGATGTGCCGGGGAATCCACAGTGACTGCAGTCTGTATTTTACTGAAGGGATCCTCAAGAATCCTGTAAAGGATAATTACCAGTATCAGTATGCAAAGCGCCTCCGTAATAAAAATGTATGGCTCTATCATGACAAGCACAGGATTGTTAAGCATAATATTGCAGTCCTTACGGATACTCTGCGTAAATCAATGGTGCTCAGAAATGAAGCGCAGACGGTTCTTTCTGACAAAGGAATGATTGTTCCGTCACGTCTCTGGAGAATAGGCCGGACAAATGATGCCAGACTGTTTCAGCAGGAGATTAAAGGCGACAGTTCAGAATTTGTTGTTGATGTACTGATCGATGCGAGTGGGTCACAGATGAAACGTCAGGGGGAAGTTGCGCTCCAGGCGTATATTATCAGCGAGGCATTAAGCAATGTGGACATTCCACACAGGGTTATGAGCTTTTGTACCTTCTGGGATTATACAGTCCTTCACAGGTTCCGCAAATATGATGATCCACGAACAGAAAATGATAATATTTTTAATTATGTGACCTCTTCGAATAATCGTGA
>NZ_CAKROJ010000094.1 GCF_934372025.1 uncultured Blautia sp. | reverse complement strand
CATGCATATGGTGCCTGGAAAACAGTAAAAGCACCGACTGTTTTTGCAACCGGCAAAAAAGAAAGCAAATGCAAATACTGTGATGCAAAGAGAACACAGGCTATTGCAAAGTTAAAACCGACGATTAAATTATCTGCTACTAAGAAAGTGATCGCGAGAAAGAAATCTTATACCTTAAAGATCACAAAGCTTGCAAAAGGCGATTCTGTTAAATACGTTAAGATTGACAAGAAAAATATTGCAACGGTCACCAAATCCAGAACCAATCAGTATAAGATCACCGGAAAGAAAAAAGGAAGTGCTAAAGTTACAGTTGTTTTGAAATCCGGTAAGACGGCTACATGTAAAATTACAGTGAAATGATCACTGCAGTGAACAGCAGGAATTGATTCGTTTTTACGAATAACAAATTATATTTTTACACAGAATACCTCCATGAACATTCTCGTGGAGGTATTTTGATTTATGGATGAAAATAAAAATGAAAAGCAACAGGAGTTGGATAAGGAAGAAAAGCAGAATGAACAGATCCGGGATACGGGAGAAGTAACACTTGACCAGAACTCCGGAAGTCATCGGATCGAGCTTCTGACGATCATTGGTGAGGTGGAAGGACATGATACGGCACCATCCCAGAGCAAAACGACAAAATATGAGCACGTCCTGCCGAAACTTGCTGTGATCGAGGATGACCGGGAAGTAGAGGGACTTCTGGTTCTTCTGAATACGGTGGGAGGTGATGTGGAAGCAGGACTTGCCATTGCAGAGATGATCGCATCGTTGAGTATTCCGACGGTTTCCCTGGTTCTTGGCGGAGGGCATTCGATCGGAATTCCCATGGCGGTATCTGCGGATTATTCCTTTGTAGTGCCGACAGCTACGATGGTCATTCATCCGGTACGTTCCAGCGGCATGTTTATCGGAGTGGCTCAGACGTATCGCAATATGGAAAAGATTCAGGACCGTATTACAGGATTTATTGCAGCACATTCCGGGGCATCAAAGGAGCGGCTGGAGGAACTGATGCTGGATACCAGCCAGCTGGTCAAGGACGTTGGAACACTTCTGGAGGGAGAAGAGGCAGTGAAGGAAGGCCTGATCGATGAAGTCGGAGGAATCCGGGAGGCACTGGGTAAATTGCATCAGATGATCGAATCGCAAAAGGGCAGAAATGAAAAGAGCTAACCAAAATCATGTATTTTTATAAATGTTTTCCTTGTCATATGAAGGATTTTAGCGTATTATTATTAGAGAATTGAATGAAAATATGCTAGGAGGGAAACAATGTATAAGATTTTAAAAGCTGAGACACTGGCAGCCAAAATTCATCTTATGGTAGTGCATGCACCGCGTGTTGCAAGCCATTGTCAGCCAGGACAGTTCATCATTGTTAAAATGGATGAGAAGGGTGAGAGAATCCCGCTTACGATCTGTGATTACGATCGTGAAGAAGGAACCATTACAATCGTGTTCCAGGAGATCGGCGCATCTACTATTAAGATGGCTGAATTAAAAGCAGGAGATTCTTTCCGTGATTTTGTTGGACCACTTGGATGTGCTTCTGAATTCGTAAACGAAGATATCGAAGAACTTAAGAAAAAGAAAATGGTATTTGTAGCCGGAGGTGTTGGTACAGCACCGGTTTATCCGCAGGTAAAATGGCTCCATGAGCATGGTATCACTGCAGATGTTATCCTTGGCTCCAAAACAAAGGATATGGTTATTCTTGAAAAAGAACTTGCAGCTGTTTCCAACCTTTATGTTACAACAGATGACGGATCTTATGGACGTTCCGGTATGGTAACAAAGACTCTGGAAGACCTTGTTACAAACGAAGGCAAACACTATGATGTCTGCGTTGCGATCGGACCGATGATCATGATGAAATTCGTCTGTCTCCTTACCAAGAAACTTGGTATTCATACAATTGTCAGCATGAACCCGATCATGGTCGACGGAACAGGTATGTGCGGAGCATGCCGTCTCCAGGTTGGCGATGAGATCAAATTTGCATGTGTAGACGGACCGGAATTCGACGGACATCTCGTTGATTTCGATCAGGCTATGAAGAGAAGCCAGATGTACAAGACTGAAGAAGGACGTGCTTTACTGAAACTTCAGGAAGGTGATACACACCACGGCGGATGCGGACATTGCGGAGGTGACAAATAATGGCAGATGCAAAAATGTTAAAAAAAGTTCCGGTAAGAGAGCAGGATCCGAAGGTTCGTGCAACAAACTTTGAAGAAGTTTGTCTGGGATACAATCAGGAAGAAGCAATGGAAGAAGCACAGAGATGTCTGGGCTGCAAGAAACCGAAATGTGTAGAAGGATGCCCGGTATCCATCAACATTCCTGGATTTATTGAAGAGATTAAAGAAGGCAAGATCGAAGAAGCTTACAAAGTGATCGGATTATCTTCCGCACTTCCGGCTATCTGCGGACGTGTATGTCCTCAGGAGTCCCAGTGTGAAGGAAAATGTATCCGTGGCCTTAAAGGCGAAGCTGTTTCCATCGGTAAACTTGAAAGATTCGTTGCTGATTATGCTCTGGAGCATGACATCAAACCAGCTGGTGCTGAAGTGAAGAACGGACACAAAGTTGCTGTTATCGGTTCCGGTCCATCCGGACTTACCTGCGCAGGTGATCTTGCAAAAGCAGGCTATGATGTAACTGTATTCGAAGCTCTTCATGAACTTGGTGGAGTTCTTGTTTATGGTATTCCGGAATTCCGTCTTCCAAAACAGAAAGTCGTTAAGAAAGAAATCGAAAAGGTTAAAGAGCTTGGCGTTAAATTTGAAACAAACGTTGTTATCGGTAAATCCACAACCATCGATCAGCTGATCGAAGATGAAGGATTTGAAGCAGTATTTATTGGTTCCGGTGCAGGTCTTCCGATGTTCATGGGAATTCCGGGAGAGAATGCAAGTGGTGTATTCTCTGCAAATGAATACCTGACAAGAAGCAACCTGATGAAAGCATTCGATGATTCTTACGATACTCCGATCGCTGCAGGAAAAAAAGTTGCTGTTGTCGGCGGTGGTAACGTTGCTATGGATGCTGCAAGAACAGCTCTGAGACTTGGCGCTGAAGTACATATCGTGTACAGAAGAAGTGAAGCAGAGCTTCCGGCACGAGCAGAAGAAGTTCATCATGCAAAAGAAGAAGGAATCATCTTTGATCTTCTTACTAATCCGAAAGAAATCCTTGTGGATGAAAACGGACATGTTCGTGGTATGAAGGTTGTCAAGATGGAACTGGGTGAGCCGGATGCATCCGGAAGAAGACGTCCGGTTGAGATTCCAGGTTCTGAGTACGACATGGATGTTGATACAGTTATCATGTCCCTTGGTACTTCTCCGAACCCACTGATCTCTTCTACAACAAAAGGTCTTGAAATTAACAAGAGAAGATGTATCGTTGCTGAAGAAGAAACAGGTAAAACATCCAAAGACGGTGTTTATGCAGGTGGAGATGCTGTTACAGGTGCTGCTACTGTTATCCTTGCTATGGGAGCAGGTAAAGCAGGTGCCAGAGGTATCGATGAATATCTGAAAAATAAATAATTGAGTAATTGAGTGATCTCCCGGAGCAGAAATGTGTCCGGGAGATTTTTTTTGTCACATAGCAGAACACAAGTTCCGTCTGCTGGCTTGTAAGTTTTTGAGGAATATGATATACTAACCACTGTTAATATGCCTTTACAGGCAATCCGAAACAGATTACTTGAAAGAAAAGGATAAAAATATGATAGTTCTTTATATTATTTTACTGGCCATTGTACAGGGAATTACAGAATTTCTCCCGGTCAGCAGCTTTGGACATCTCTGTTTTCTGCAGAATATACTTGGTATGGATCATGGCCCTGGTGTGTTGCTGGAGGTAATGCTCCATTTTGGTACACTTGCTGCCGTTTTTATGACATTTCAGAAAGACATCCGCAGACTGTTTGTGGAATCCATTGAGATGTTTATGGATCTGATCGGCAACGCAAGCCTCTACATACATAACAGACGTACCGGTGATCATCTTCGCTATACAAAGATCATATGCAATGTTTATCGCAAGTTTGCGGTTCTTCTGATGCTTTCTATGGTTCCGACCATGTTTATCGGATATACTGCCCGCAGACTCGTTGCAATGTCTGTTTCTTCGAAGCTTATTCCGGGTGTTGGAATTCTGATCACCGGAATAATTTTGCTGGTAATTGATCTGAGTCAGGTCGGAGGCACAAAGGCTGCCAAGGATGCCAGCTTTTCAAATGCCATGTGGATCGGGATCTGTCAGGGGCTTTCCGTCTTTCCTGGATTTTCCAGAAGTGGTATGACGATCAGTGCAGGTCTGATGAGTGGATTCAGTCGTACGTTTGCAGTGAAATACTCTTATATTCTGTCAGTTCCGGCAATCATTGGCGCAATGATCATGGAACTGGGTCAGTTTGGTTCCGCAGATATGACTGTGGGGCTGGGATTTTCTTATGTGTTCGGAATGATCATAGCAGCAGTAGTTGGAAGCCTTACGATCCGTGCCTGCCTGAAATTGGTACATCACGGGAAATTCCGATACTTTGCGTATTATTGTTTTATAGCAGGAATCCTTGTTCTTGTTTCAAATTATGCTTGATATATTAGGAGGGAGCCTGAATGGCAGCAGCAAAAAAAACGAATAACCGAAGAGGAAATTCCAAAGCAGCTTCCAGACGTAAATCTACAGGAAAAAAACAAAACAGAAGACAGTCTGCAAAACAGAATCAGAGTGTTGCAAGTGGATTTCAGACAGAGATCATTCTGCTGACGATCCTGGCAGCATCGATCATTCTGGTCATCAGCAATCTTGGGATGGGCGGAGTTGTCGGAGATACGATCAGTACTGCATCTTTTGGAGTGATGGGACTACTTGCCTATATTTTTCCGGTTCTGATCTTTGCGGGTGCTGTTTTTCTTGTGTCAAATAAGAAGAATCCGCTTGCTTATAAGAAGATACTTGCAGCAATCGTATTCTTTGTTTTTCTGTGTGGACTGATCCAGCTTCTGACCGAAGGATATATGTCCAGTACGACGATGGCTGAATATTATACGATCTGTTCTTTGTACAGGACAGGCGGAGGTGTGCTTGGCGGAGCAATCTGCATTTCGACAACTTCTGCATTTGGCGTGGCAGGGGGCTATGTGATCATAGTTCTGGTTCTGCTCATTTCGCTGATACTGATCACGCAGAAATCCTTTTTCGGATTTGTGTTCCGTATCTGGGATGGTATCTGTGCACTTGCAAAGGACGGCCATGATATGTATATGGAAGGGCAGCCGGAGCGTGATCTGCGTAAAGAACTCCGTGTACAGGAGCGTAGACAAAGAAGAGAAGAGCGTCAGGCACAGCGCGTGCAGGAGTTGGAAGAAGCTCTGGCACAGGGAAGTTCTGACGAAGAAACGAAAGAAAAAAAATCCACAGGATTCCTGGAGGGAACGCTTCTTGTGCCTCCGGAATTGAAGAAAAAAAAGAATCGAAAAACAAAAACACAAGACAAACAGATTGTTGAAGAAGAACAGGCTGAGGAAGAGGCCGAAACGGAAACCGTAACCGCACCGGTTGAAAATGAAACAAGCATAGCGGAAGAGTCTGTACAGCAGCCGATGTTCCAGATCCATCGTGCAGAGCCGGCACCGGAGATGCCGGAATCTGTACCGGTTCAGGAAGAACCATATCCGGAAGCGCAGGAGCCGACAGTGGTTCAGGCAGAGCCATATCCGGAAAGGCAGGAAGCGGCACCGGTCTGGGAAGAGCCATATCAGGAAGTTCAGGAGCCGGAACCGGAAATGCCGGAATCAATGCCGGTTCAGGAAGAGGTTTATCAGGAACCGGAGGAAACCGTTCAGGAG
>NZ_CAKROJ010000093.1 GCF_934372025.1 uncultured Blautia sp. | reverse complement strand
GTCAAAGTCAGCAAGATCGTCAATCTGGCAGATGATATCAAGCTGAATCTGGCAACTCCGGATATTCGTATTGAAGCTCCGATACCAGGCAAAGCGGCGGTTGGTATTGAAGTACCGAATAAGGAAAATCATGCAGTTATGCTCAGGGAGATTCTGCAGTCGCAGGAATTTCAGTCGGCAAAATCCAAAATGTCCTTTGCTGTTGGTAAGGACATTGCCGGAAAGCCGGTTGTTGCGGATATTGCAAAAATGCCGCATCTTCTGATCGCGGGAGCGACAGGCTCTGGTAAATCTGTCTGCATCAATACATTGATCGTAAGTATTCTTTATAAGGCATCACCGGATGATGTCAAGCTGATCATGATCGACCCGAAGGTGGTAGAACTCAGTGTGTATAATGGCATTCCACATCTGTTTATTCCGGTCGTGACAGATCCGAAGAAGGCCGCCGGTGCACTGAACTGGGCTGTTTCGGAGATGATGAGCCGATACAACACCTTTGCGGAGTACAGTGTGCGTAACCTGCAGGAATACAACCGTAAGGTAGAGGGAATGCGAATTCCGGAAGGAGAGGAACGACCGGAAAAGATGCCGCAGATTATCATTATTGTCGACGAGCTTGCGGACCTTATGATGGTCGCACCGGGCGAAGTAGAAGATGCGATCTGCCGTCTGGCGCAGCTTGCACGTGCTGCGGGCATCCATCTGATCATTGCGACACAGCGTCCGTCTGTAAATGTCATTACTGGTCTGATCAAAGCAAATATGCCGTCGAGAATTGCGTTTTCTGTATCATCCGGTGTCGATTCCAGAACGATCCTGGATATGAATGGTGCCGAGAAGCTTCTTGGTAAGGGAGATATGCTCTTTTATCCGCAGGGATATCAGAAGCCGGCCAGATTGCAGGGAGCTTTTGTTTCTGATGAGGAAGTCAGCAATATCGTTGCTTTTCTTACCGAAAAAAATCCTGGAACGCAGTATGATTCTCAGGTTGAGCAGCAGGTAAACACAGCGGGGCTTTCCGGTGGCGCAGGTGCCTCTTCCGGTGATGACCGTGATGTTTATTTTGTGGATGCCGGCAAATTCATCATCGAAAAAGAAAAAGCATCTATAGGCATGCTTCAGAGAATGTTCAAAATCGGGTTCAACAGAGCGGCGAGAATTATGGATCAGCTTTGTGATGCCGGAGTAGTCGGACCGGAAGAGGGAACAAAACCACGTAAGGTGCTGATGTCTGCTGAAGAATTTGAGAATTATATAGAGGAATATCTTTAAATAAAGGAATATCTTTAAATGGAAATAAAAATCGTTACCGTAGGAAAAATCAAAGAAAAGTATCTGAATGACGGAATTGCGGAATATGCGAAGCGTCTGAGTCGTTACTGCAAACTGACCTTCTGTCAGGTTCCGGATGAGAAGACTCCGGACAAGGCATCCGATGCCTTGAATGAGCAGATCAAAAATACAGAAGCAGAGCGTCTGATGAAGCATATCCGTGAGCAGGATTACGTCATTGCACTTGCACTAGATGGAAAGATGCTTGATTCCGTGGAATTGTCGGAGAAAATCGGACGACTGGGAGTAGAGGGCAAAAGCTCGGTTGCATTTGTGATTGGCGGTTCGCTGGGGCTTGGAAACGAAGTCCTGAAAAGAGCGGATTTTAAGCTGAGCTTCTCAAAGATGACGTTCCCGCATCAGTTGATGCAGATGATTCTGCTGGAGCAGATCTATCGTGGGTACAGAATACTGAATCATGAGCCTTATCATAAATAATAATGCAGCAACCCGGGGCAATCCGGTTTGTATAAATGCAAGTGTGACTGCCGGCACAGACAGTTACGTGATTTCCACAAAAGGAGGATATGTGATATGACAACAGAAAGAGTAGAAAACATGAGCGGCGGAGCGGGACATGTCCTGATCAAACGTCTGCTTGATGAAAAACAGTTAAACGGCAAGTGCAGAATGTATGCACAGGTAACTCTGGAGCCGGGATGTGCGATCGGTTATCATGAGCATCATAACGAAAGTGAGACCTATTATATTATTTCCGGTAAGGGAATTTACAGTGATAACGGAACACTTCGTATGGTACAGCCAGGTGATGTGACATTTACACCGGATGGCATGGGCCATGGACTTACAAACAGCGGAGATGAAGATCTGGTAATTATGGCACTGATCATTCTGGACTAATGGGGGCAGATCCAATGGCGGCAGAACTGAATCTTGAAAAATTTGAAGAATTTATTGCACAGTATCCGATCTTTGAGTATCGTCTTCTGAAGACGGAAAGTCTTTCTGTGGAAGAAAGAGTGCGAATTGTCTGCCGACAGGAATGCGAACGGTATGGATCGACCTGGGCCTGTCCGCCGGCAGTAGGAACTCTGAAAGAATGTGAGGACAGGATCCGTAAATATGAACAGGCAGTTTTCTTTTCCAGTGTGGCAGAGGTTTCAGATCTTCTGAATATGTCAGAAATGCTGGCAACGAGAGATGCACATGAAGAACTGACAACGGCAGTGGCAGATTTCCTGAAAGAGCAGGGATTTGAAACATTTACCCTATCTACAGAATCCTGTGATATCTGTGAGGATTGTGCGTATCCGCATGGGGAGCCCTGCAGACATCCAGACAGGATGCATCCGTGTCTGGAAAGCCATGGAGTGGTAGTCAGTGAGATTGTCGAAAAACAGCAGATGGAATACAATCTTGGCGGAAATACGATACTTTGGTTTTCCATGGTATTGTTCACCGGACAAAAATAAACAGCAGAAGGGCAGATAAGATTCTGCAAAAGGATTGGAAACATAAAAGAAACCTCTCCGGCGTATAGTTGTAATAAGCGCCGGGGAGGTTTTGATCGTTATGGGAAAAGCAGACAGATGGAAGGAAAATCTGGTTACCTCTCTGGAAATACCGCGTGATCTGGCTATGAAGGAAACGGTAATAACAGTTACAGGGCGACATCAGGTCTCGGTCTGCAATTATCGAAGCATTGTACGGTATGAAAAAGAGGAGATCGTACTTCTGACATTTCGCGGCCGGCTGGTGATACAGGGAAAAAAGCTGCAGATCCCTGTTTATACACCGGAAGAAATGTATATACAGGGCGTGATCACAGAAATCATACTGGAACGTTAGGGGGAGATCATGAAAAAGAAGAGCGAATTTCGAAGAGGCTATGTAAAAGTGCGGATTCAGGGCGAACAGACCGAGCGTTTTCTGAATCTCTGCCGGGCGAGAAATATCCGTATCTTTGATCTCAGACGGGAAACGGATCAGAGTCTGACCGGATGTTTTCGGGTCCCGGATTTTTTCAGACTGTCACCGGTACACAGAAAAACAAAAGTTAAGATACATATCCTGGAAAAACATGGACTGCCCTTCTTTTTTTACAGAAGTAAAAAGAGAAAGGCTTTTTTTGTTGGGATAATTCTGTGTATGCTTTTTCTTCATCTCTGTACAGGTCGATTATGGGAAATTGATGTGGAGGGAAATGTCAGGAACAGTACGCCTGAGATATTGGGATTTCTGGAGCAGCAGGGAATCGTGCATGGGATGGCCCGCAGTCAGATAAGCTGCAGTGAGATCGCGGCTGAGCTTCGCAAAAAATATTCGGATATAACCTGGGTCTCCGCTAAACTGGATGGGACACGGCTCCTGCTGACAGTGAAAGAAGGGATTTTTGCAGAGAGCCGGAATGAGGTGGAGGAGACTGCATGTGATATTACGGCGGAACAGGATGGCGAGATCGTAAAAATGATCACACGTGCGGGGGTACCGAAGAAAAAGGCAGGAGATTTCTGTAAGAAAGGAGAACTTCTTGTCTCCGGAATTCTGGAACTCAAAAATGACAGCCAGGAAGTGATAAAATATGATGCCATTCATGCAGATGCAGATATTTATATAAAGAGGCAGAAGGCTTATTATCATGAGATTCCCGTATTATATAAGGCAGAAAAGATGACCGGTAAGGAAAAAAAGGGCGGGTATATCCGTGTCGGAAATTTTTATATCGGGGCAGGTGATCAGACAAAAGAGGGATGGAAGCAGATGGTGGAAGAGAATAAAATCTATCTGACCTCCAGCTTTTGTCTGCAGGTTTCGTGGGGGATCATCTCTCAGAAACAGTACACAATGGTCAGAAAAGAATACAGTGAAACAGAGGTCAGAGAGCTTGCGTGGCGCGAATTACAGCGTTACGAAGAAAAATTAATGCAAAAAGGGGTTCAAATATCTGCAAATAATGTTAAAATAGAGGTTGACCATAAAACCTGTATAAGTAAAGGGTTTTTGGAAATTATTGAGAAAATCGGAGAGGAGACTCCTGTAGAAATACCGGAGCAGCCTGCAGAAAGGACAACAGAGGATGGCTAACAGCATTATTGAGCTTTATACGCAGGTGCCTGCAGATCTGGAAGGAAATGTGTTCGGGCAGTTTGACGAACATCTGAAACTGATAGAACGTACCTTAAACGTGACGCTGATATCCAGAGATGGCATGCTGAAGATCCTGGGTACAGAGCAGAGCGCGACTCAGGCAAAAAAACTGATCGAGGAGCTGGTCGTTCTTGCCGGAAGAGGCAATACCATAACAAGACAGAATGTCAGTTATGCACTGTCTTTTGCCATGGAAGAACGTAATCAGGTCCTTACGGAAATAGATAAAGATTTTATCTGCAATACTATACAGGGGCGACCGATCAAGCCCAAGACACTCGGGCAGAGAGAATATGTAGAGCAGATCCGTAAAAAAATGATCGTATTTGGAATAGGACCTGCGGGAACAGGTAAGACTTATCTTGCCATGGCAATGGCAGTCACTGCATTTCGAAATGAGGAGGTCAGTCGTATCATTCTGACCAGACCGGCGATCGAGGCAGGGGAGAAGCTGGGATTTCTCCCGGGAGATCTTCAGAGCAAGGTAGACCCGTACCTGCGTCCGTTATATGATGCGCTTTATCAGATCATGGGTGCAGACAGCTTTGCAAAAAACATGGAAAGAGGACTGATCGAAGTAGCACCGCTTGCCTATATGCGAGGACGTACCCTGGATAATGCGTTCATCATTCTGGATGAAGCGCAGAATACCACACCGGCACAGATGAAGATGTTCCTGACCCGTATCGGATTTGGATCCAAAGTCGTTGTTACCGGTGATGCTTCGCAGAAAGACCTTCCGAAAGACGCTGTATCCGGTCTTGATATTGCAGCGAAGGTTCTTAAGAAGATTGATGATATTGGCTTCTGCCAGCTTACCAGCAAGGACGTTGTCCGTCACCCGCTGGTGCAGCAGATTGTCCAGGCATATGATGACTATGAAAAGAAACAGAAACCGTCCAGAAGTACCGGTGGTACCAGAACGGTCCGGAGGAAAAAGAATGACCATACAGATTGATTATGAAGCAGAACGTAAACTGGACATTGATTATGAGAAGCTGACAGCTATGATAGCAGAGCATATTCTGGAAACAGAAAACTGTCCTTATGATGTCTGTGTGAATCTTGTGATCACAGATAATGAAGAAATCAAGAGAGTAAATGCTGAATTCCGTTCGATCGGAGCACCGACAGATGTGCTTTCTTTCCCAATGATCCCGTTTGAGACACCGGCAGATTACTCCGTGATCGAAGATGATGACAGTTATTTTGATCTGGATACAGATGAACTGATCCTTGGAGACGTGATGATCTCTGTAGATAAGGTTTATGCACAGGCAGAGGAATATGGTCACAGTGTAGAGAGAGAATTCAGTTTCCTTTTTGCACACAGCATGCTCCATCTGCTTGGATATGATCACATGGAGCCGGATGAGGCGGCAGTGATGGAAGCCAAACAGGCAAAGGCACTGGAGGATCTGGGAATTACCAGATAAGGAATGCCGGAAGAGAGAATATCGTCGAAAAAGAACTATAATATACAACTGGAGAATAAATAT
>NZ_CAKROJ010000092.1 GCF_934372025.1 uncultured Blautia sp. | reverse complement strand
CCGGGAAAATCTTTGTTATGCCTTTAAGTTCAAGAACATATTCAGACACGGCTCTTTCCTCCCTTTTCTTAAATCTGATATTATTATAACAACATTGTTTTTTTTTCAAAACAGGAAAATATTTCGAATCGGGGTAAAATATTTTCCACTCTTCCCTGACATTGACATGAGTTTTTGCATTTGTTATATTTATCTATATATTTATTATGGAAGGGAATTCGTACAAAATGAGCTTTCTTGGCAAAGTAAAAAAGAAACTGCGAAACGGCAGCTGGTATCCTTTTTACAATACATTTTATGAAAAGAACGGCCTGGATCCCCGTATGATCCTGCTGGAATCCAGAAGTGGCAAGGCTCTGGAAAGTAATATTCTTTCCTTATTAAAAGAACTCTGCAAAGAACCCTATCACAAATTCACTCTCGTTCTCTCTGTTCACAAAAGTGTTGAACAGGAGATCCGTGAGAAGCTTCACAAGAATTCCATCACCGGAGTACATTTTGTACGTACCGGTTCTGTTGCTTATTACAGAGCACTCAGCCGCGCCGGCTATCTTGTGAATGATTCTTCTTTCCCGGGACGTTTTGTCAAAAAAGAAGGACAGATTTATCTGAATACCTGGCACGGAACCCCACTGAAAAAAATGGGGCGCGATAATCGACCGGAGATGGTCACAATGGGAAATGTACTTCGCAATCTTCTCGATTCTGACTATCTGGTATTCCCAAACCGCTTTATGGAAGAAAAAATGTCCGGAGCCTATATGCTGGACAGTCTGTATCGAGGCACGGTTCTGCATGAAGGCTATCCCCGCAATGATATCTTCCGTCAGGAGACTGATACTGGATTAAAAATGCAGGCCGGATTTGATGGTAAAAAGCTTCTTGCCTATCTGCCAACCTTCCGAGGTAATTTTAATAACCTGGAAAATCAGAATTATATGCAGACACTCCGACAGAATCTTGAATTGTGGGATTCTCAGCTGAATGAAGATGAGATTCTCCTTATCAAGCTCCACCCGTTTCTTCATGGAATGGGGGATTTTTCCGGTTATCAGCATATTCAGCCATTTCCTTCCACATGGGATACTTATGAGGGATTAAGTGTCTGTGATACACTGATCACCGACTATTCCAGCGTTTTTTATGATTTTGCAAACTCCGGAAGAAAAGTCATTCTTTTTGCCTATGACCGCAAAGAATACGAAAGTTCTCGTGGTATGTACGAAGAGATTGATTCCTATCCTTTTGATTATACAGAAAATGCAGCAGAGGTCATCCCTTTTGCCCATCGCAAAAGCGGTACCCCGGACGAAGCTTTTATGCAGAAATATGCCAGCTATGAAGATGGACATGGAGCAGAAAAAATCTGCCGTCAGGTTTTCCTCCATGAAAACATCTGCCAAAAACAGCTCTATAACGGCAACGGCAAACACAATATTTTGATCTATGCCGGAGATCTGGACTTAAACGGAATCACGACCGTACTCTGCTCATTGCTCCATGAGTTAGATCTCACCCGTTATAATTATTTTATTTCCTTCCGTTCTCTGTATGTTAAAGAACATCCTGAAAGATTAGAACGTCTTCCGGAAGGTGTCGGCATCCTGCCACTGGCCAGTGAAATGAACATGGATCTTCTGACCATGGTTGCTCAGATAATGAAACTGAAAGGTCATGATGGTTCCTGGTCAAAACGCCGCCTTGATACTGCCTACAAACGTGAATGGAAAAAACACTTCGGCAGTACTGTTTTTTCCAGTGTGATCCATTATAATGGATATGAAGCTTACACAACAGCTCTTCTTGAAAAAGCACCTTGTCCCAAAAGCATATGGATCCATAATGATATGGCCAGAGAAGTCCATATGAAGAGAAATATGAATCCATTTCTTCTGAAGGATGCATACCGTAACTACGACCACATTATCCCAGTAAGTGAAGATCTTATTCAGCCGGTTGTACAGGAGTTTGATGCAGATATTTCCAGGATCAGTGTCATACACAACTGTCATGATTACAAAAATGTACTGGAGCGTAGTCTTGCCCCTGTCAGTTTTAACAAAGATACGCTTTCCAATATTACAATAGAAGAACTTCAATCCGTTCTCAGTTCTGATGATCAGAAATTTATCAGCATCGGACGTTTTTCTCCTGAAAAAGGACATAAACGACTGCTAGATGCCTTCAATCACTACTGGAAAGAACATCCCTCCACCTGGCTGATCATCATTGGTGGTGTCGGCAATCTTTATAATGATACACTTGCCCATGCAAAAGCACTTGAGTCAGCTGACCATATCATTCTGATCCGTGCTGTCACCAATCCTATGCCAATCCTTCGACAATGTGATCTTTTTCTACTGTCTTCTTATTATGAAGGACAGGGTATCGTTCTCATGGAAGCAGCGACTCTCGGAATTCCGGTCATGGCCTGTGATGTCAGCGGATGTCATAGTTTTCTGAAAGAATATAATGGACTTCTGCTTGAAGATTCTCAGGAAGGACTTCTTCATGGCATGAACCTTTTTGCTGAAGGTAAGGTTTCACCATTAAATATTGATTCTGCATCTATCAACCGGACTTCTGCCGCTCAGACAGAAGCGTTGATTGCAAATGATATACTTACTTCATCTCGAAACTGAAAGGACTTTTTTATGACAACACCAAAACCTCTGGTCTCGGTCGTCATGCCTGTCTATAATGGTGCCGCTACTATCGCACAGGCTGTCGAATCCGTTTTTCGCCAGAATGTTTCTCTGGAGCTTCTGGTAATTGATGACGGTTCTACCGATCAGACAGCAGAAATATTGTCTGCTTACCAGAATCGACCCAATTTTTATTATTTGAAAAACCAGCATAATATCGGAGCTGCAGCGTCACGAAACCGCGGTGTACAGACGGCGTGCGGACAATATATTGCATATCTTGATGCAGATGACTGGTGGGAAGATGACAAGCTTGAAATACAGCTGGAGGCTCTGCAAAAGACTGGCCGTATTCTCTGTTCCAGCGGAAGAGAGCTGATGAATCCAGACGGGACTCCTACCGGTAAATATATTCCGATAAAAGAAATTGTTTCTTACAGAGAACTGCTGAAACACAACAGTATCAACTGCTCTTCTGTTCTCCTTGCCAGAAACATTGCTGCTGAATTTCCTATGGAACATGATGACAGCCACGAAGATTATCTCACCTGGCTGAAAATACTTCGCAAATATGGTCCTGCTGTCGGCATTAACCGACCACTCCTCAAATATCGTATGAGCAAAGGCAGCAAATCCGGAAACAAAAAAAAGTCAGCCGTTATGACTTACAAAGTATATCGCTATATGGGATACAATCATCTGCAATGTTCTCTGTTTTTTATTTCCTATGCCATTCACGGATTCTGGAAATACCGCTGATACTGCATTATTTTACTGAAAGGACACCTTAACAATGGGAAAAGCCAAAAACCTGCTGTTTACAGCTTATCTTAAATATTTTGGACGAATCAGGCCAGATCCCTCTACCTGGGTTTTTTCTTCCACCGACAACAGACATTATAATTACAATTCCCGCTATCTTTTTGAATATGTAAAGGACAATCTCCCGGAAATCACTCCTCTTTTCGTGATCGATGATCCGGAGCTTCGACAGAAACTTTCTGAAGAATATGGAATGCAGTATTTTATTGAAGCTGAAAGCATTTCCGGAATTCGCCGGGTATTAAACGCAGGTGTATGGTTCACTTCCGCCGGTCTCCCGGCTTATGGCACCAACCTTAACAAAAACAGGCTTATTATCAACCTCTGGCATGGTGTTCCACTGAAAAAGATTGCCCTTCTGGATCCCAATCTCAAGAAGGTGGCTCGTATCTACTTTAAAAATATATTTTCCAGAAATTATACCTGTGTTCTGACCACTTCCCATGAACTGATTCCTCTTATGGCTGAAAGCTTTGCAATCAGCAAGGACAAGATCAAAGTCTGGGGACAGCCGCGAAATGATGGAATGTTTCAGACAAATGACCGTAATAAAATTCTGAATGCCATTTATCCTGATCTTCCTGCATATACCCGGACAGTTCTGTACGCACCGACCTTCCGTGATTATGGTCAGGTAGAGCTTTTTCCGTTTAAAGAATTTGATCTTACTCAGATGGAAGCATTTCTTGAAGAGAAAGAAATGCTTCTCTTTATTCGTACGCACGTTGCCGAACAGGGGTCTGCCGCTCCTTATCTTGGCAAAAGAATTCGTTTTCTCGGAAATCAGGAGGCAGAGGACGTAACGGGAATTCTGAATATCTTTGACTGTCTGATCACCGATTACTCCAGCATTTATATTGATTATCTTCTCACAGACAAGCCTATGATCTTCCTTCCCTATGATCGTCAGAAATATCTTGACGGCCGTGGCATGAATTTTGATTATGACGATGTAACGCCCGGACCTAAGCCAGAAACTTTTGCCCAGTTCCTGGAGGCACTCTGCCCAGAAAATGATTCCTGGAAATCTGAACGTGACCGTGTGAACCGACTTTTTAACGAAATTCAGAAACCCTGTGCAGCAGATATCTGCAATAAAGTCCTGAACATGCTGAAGCAACCATAATGATAATCTCATCAACACTAAGGAGAACAACATGAAATTACTGATTGTAGATGATGAAGAACTCACCCGCACCGGTGTGATTTCCTCACTGAACTGGGATTCTCTTGGCATAGATGAAGTCCTGCAGGCAGATGATGGTGTACATGGCCTTGAGACAGCCCGTCTGCATAAACCTGAAATTGTACTCTGTGATGTTCGAATGCCTCGTATGGACGGCATAACCATGCTTGAACGTATGGAAAAACTTCTGCCTGATACAGTCCCGATTTTTATGAGCGGCTATTCTGATAAAGAATATCTGAAGGCTGCTATCAAACTGAAGGCTGTTAATTATATCGAAAAACCTTTTTCTCTGTCTGAGATTGAAAACACGATCAAAGAAGCCAGAGACCTTTATTTACAGAAACTTCATTCCAAACGAGGAGAAACACTGCATTCCATGGAAACAGCCTCAAGACTGGCTTTACAGTTTACCCTGCCATATGGAAATAATAGTCAGACTATATCCGACCTGGCTTCAGAATTAGGATTCACAATGAACTCCTCCACATGTTTTACTTCTTTTATTGTTAAAACCAAACTGTTTCCGGAATTATCTACTCCCTCCATTTCAGATTTCTACCAGGAACTGCAGGCATTTCTGGAGCCATTCCATATGCAATGTATTTATCTGGAAAAGAAAATGCAGTATCTCGTTTATTTTTTCTTTTCACAAAATGAGCCCACTCCCAGACAGCTGAAGGCTGTAGATGATTACATGTGTCAGTATTTTTCCAGAATCGGACATTATTCCATGGCTCGTGGTGATTCCTTATCCGGTGTTTCAAAAGCATATCAGAGTTATACTTCTGCAGTTATTTTACTCCAGAGCTCTTATTTTTTCTCAGAAAACACACTGCTTACAACCGGCAGTCTTGATGAGCTTTCCGATATAACGAACGATATTTTCGCAAATTCTCCTGCTTCTGCATTTGCAGATGCACTTTCTGATTTAAATAAATCAGCTGTCGACGCAATATTTACTGAGCTTTATAATACTTTTTATCAGAACCATAAGGTTCTGCAGAATTCTGTAAAAGATTTATATTACAAGCTTTTCCTTGTTCTTGATGATGCCCGCCATCAACAGAAAATTGCTGTCTCCGGAAATGTCGAGAGTATTGCAGAAACTATTGATAACTGTTTTACTTTTCCAGAACTTCATCAGACACTGGTCAATAATACAGAAGATTATTTTTCCTGTGCCGAAAATTTCTCTGCGGAAAATCCTACAATCTTCCTGATTAAAGATTACATCGGCAAGAATTACATGAATGAAACACTTTCTGTAAAAGACATCAGTACTCATGTATTTCTTTCTACCTCATATGTATGCACATTCTTTAAGAATGAAACGGGAAAGACTCTGAATCAGTATATAACAGAATATCGCATGGAAAAAGCCAAGCAGCTTCTGAAGGATGCACGTTTCAAAATTACGGACATTTCTTCAAGAGTAGGATACAATGATGGTAATTATTTTGGAAAAAGTTTCAAGAAATACTGCGG
>NZ_CAKROJ010000091.1 GCF_934372025.1 uncultured Blautia sp. | reverse complement strand
CCTTCGATTGTCACATCTTCCAGATTACCGTTCAGAAGGTTTTCTTCTTCTACGATCACGAAAGAAAAACGATCTGCGGCATTCATTTCTGCTGCTGTCAGAACAACACCTCGCATACAGTTATCTGCACAGACATAAATCTGTCTTGCTTCCGGCATTAACATTCCGGTATGTACAATATTCCAGTTTCCGTGTGCGGGTGAATTGAATTCCAGTCCGGCTGAAAATGGTGCCGGAAAAGACGCTTCACCAATTGTTGTGACGGCTCCTTCCGGGTTTATCTCTCCACCAACTCGTTTTAACATAATCCGTCCTCCCGACAGACATCAAAAATCTGTTCTGCCAATCCCCGGTATTCCTCTGCCATTTCACTGTCCGGATAGCATTCCATCAATGTTCTGCCCTGTTCTTCTGCTTCTGTAACCAGTTCACTGTGATTAAGTTTTCCAATTACCGTTGTCTCAAAGTCATCAGCAAGCTCCTGTACTTTTTCTTCTTCTCGTTTTACATTTCGACGATTCAGAATAATCCCGCCAAGAGACGCATAACCGCGATTTTTGAAATTCTGTACTGCCATGGCAATGTTGGCTCCGGCATGGATTGCCATGTTTTCTCCGGAAGTAATGATAAACACTTTATCTGCATAGCCTTTTCTCATTGGCATGGAAAAACCGCCGCAGACAACATCACCAAGAACATCATAAAGAACAATATCCGGTTTATAGGTCTCGTAAGCTCCTGTTTCTTTGAGTTTTTCAAGTGCCGTAATGATACCTCGTCCTGCACAACCAAGTCCTGGTGTCGGTCCGCCTGCTTCAACACATATAACTCCCTGATATCCGGTCATGGTCATGTCTTCCAGTCTGAGATTCTGTTTTTTTTCATTGTACAGTTCAAGTACGGTACGCATCTCCTGGCCATGGCGCAACTGAATTGTAGAGTCTGCCTTTGGATCACAGCCAATCTGCATAACTGTAAAGCCTTTTTCTGCGAGAGCCACTGCTATATTGGAAACGGTGGTGGATTTGCCGATACCACCTTTGCCGTATACTGCGATTTTAATCATGGTTTTCCTCCGTATGTGTGATGACATTGGAATATGCGGTCTTGGTCGATACTCCTTTAAGGCGGCCGATTTTGCCGGAAAGTGCGCTGATGATATCCTGTGGTGCATCAATTGCGATGCTGATGATGCTGATCTTTTTTTCACGGTACGGAATGCCCATACGGCCGATGATGTAGTCACGGGCATCGTAAAGGAGCTGGTTCAAGGTTTCAATCGAATTGTTATCCTCTACAATAATGGAGATTACTGCTACTCTTGTATCCATATAAGACCTCCTGTCCTGATTCACAATTCTTCAATCTGTTGTTTATTTGCAACTGTATATCACATAGTACACTGCATGAGTGGAATAGGATGTTTCCTGCTCTGAGATAAAAAACTGGTTTCCTGACACACTGCGATTTCTGTTCGTTACGTGCGCTTATTTGCTGTCATTCGCGCAAACTCGGCTTCGCCTCAGACAGTGCGCTCGGTGACAGCAGCTAGCACATAACTCTCGACGAAATCTCCGTTTAACGTCAGTTCAATCCAGTTTTTTTACTCGAGCAGGTCAATCTAATTTCTCGGTGCAATTTAGAATCTTTCCAGTCTCCATTTTGCCAAATACCTGATTCTTACGACTATTCAAACTACAGTTCAGTCTTATTTAAAACAGTCATATCAACAGATACGTGGAAGTAACTCTCCGCCAGGCTGTGGAAGGAGCGCCTGCGTTCCGATCTCAGTGGTCATAACTACCTTGCCAGGCTGGTCTGACGTTACTTCACCTATGATGGCTGCATCTTTGGAATACGGGCACTGGCGAAGAGTTTCAACGATCTTATCGGCTTCGTCTTTCGGTGCCATGATCACCATACGGCCTTCGCATGCCAGATAGAGCGGCTCGAGTCCGAGCATTCCGCAGACTCCCTTGACTTCCGGAGCTACCGGAACAGCTGCTGCATCGAGACGGATTCCTACGTTGCTTTGTTCGGCAATTTCGTAGAGGACAGTACCTACTCCGCCTCTGGTAGCATCTCGGATCACGTGGAGATCATGTGTCGTCTTCATTACTGCTTCCACCGTATTCCAGAGCGGTGCACAGTCGCTTGTGACATCAGCTTCAATCCCAAAATCTTCTCTCGCAAGAAGAATGGTACAGCCATGTCTTCCCACATCGCCGGTCACGATAATCGCATCTCCCGGCTGAGCAAGGGTTCCACCTACATTTACCCCGTCTTCAATCTGTCCCATTCCGGTAGTTGTAATAAATACTCCGTCAACCTGTCCTTTTCCTGCCACCTTGGTGTCACCCGATACAATATGTACACCTGCCTCTGCCGCAGTTTTTTCCATTGCAGCTGCAATTTCTTCCAGTTTTTCCATCGGAAATCCCTCTTCAATCACAAATGCACAGGTAAGATACAGTGGTTTTGCCCCCATACACGCCAGGTCGTTAACTGTTCCGCAGATAGAGAGTTTTCCAATATTTCCTCCCGGAAAGAATGCCGGTGAAACAATAAATCCATCTGTGGAAACTGCCATTTTTCCTGCCGGTGGAATCAGTACTGCTGCATCATCGGCAGTCAGATCCGGATTCGCAAAATGTGCTGCAAAAATCTGATCGATCAGTTCAGAAGTCTGACGACCACCGGCACCATGTGCCATAGTTACTGTTTTATCTTTTAAGCCGCTCATAAGATTTTTTATCCTCTCTTCTCGCTAAATATTATTCTATCTGAAGATCACTTTATGCCCTCATGACTCTCGTAATCCTATATCATTTACTGTCTCCATACGCGTAGTATGCGGAACAGGCCCCTTCATTTGAAACCATGCAGGCTCCTACCGGATGCTGTGGGGTACATACTTTACCAAACACTTTACAGTCAGATGGTTTACATTTTCCCTGCAGAACATCTCCGCATCTGCATGCCGGATTTGCCTTTCCCTGGATTGGCGGAATGCTGTATTTTTTCCTTGCGTCAAAGGAACTCCATTCTTCTTTAAGCTGCACTCCCGACTTTGGGATCACTCCCAATCCTCTCCATTCACTGTCGCAGGCTTCTGTCATTTCATCTGTAAGAAGCTGTGCTTCTCTGCTTCCTTCCGCCTTTACAACTCTTGGATAACAGTTTACGAAAAATGGTTTTCCCTCCTGAAATTTAACCAATGAAACAGCCAGCGCCGTGAGCAGTTCTTTTGCAGTAAAGCCTGCAACCACTCCACTTACTCCCTCATTTACCAGACTCTCGCAAAGCTCTGTTCCTGTGATGGCATTGACATGTCCCGGATATAAAAAGACATCTGCGCTTCCCTTTAATGCCTCATAAGCCTGCGGCATCGTCTTGTTTGCCATCAAAAGAGAGTAGTTTTCAACGCCGTCTTTCTTTGCCTGCTTTACTGAAAGACACTCTGCCGGAGTTGTTGTTTCAAACCCCACTGAAAGGAAAACAACCTGCTCTTCCGGATGTTCAAAGGCATATTTTTCGGCATCTGCCGGTGAATATACAATACGGATCTTTGCGCCTTTTTCTCTTGCACCTGCAAGGCTCATATCTGTTCCCGGCACACGCACCAGGTCTCCAAAAGTGCAGATTGTCACTCCTTTTTCCAGTGCAAGCCACACTGCTTCATCAATAAATCCGACCGGTGTTACACAGACCGGACAGCCTGGACCGGAGATCAGTTCCACCTGCGGCGGAAGGAGTTTGCGAATTCCCAATCGGAAGATCTCATGCGTATGTGTTCCACATACTTCCATAATACGGACTGCCGGGCCGTCATAATTCTCAATGATCTCGCGCGCTGTTCTTTTTTTCTCTTCTCCCATTACAGCAACTCCTCCATCAGCTGATCTGTTTCGTCCTCATCTTCATCTGTAATCTTTGCGATTGCCACCCCGGCATGAACCATCACATAATCACCTGGTTCCAAATCTTCAAGAAGCTGAGCGGACACCTCTCTTTTGGCTCCGCCTGCATCTACAACTGCTGTTCCTTCACTGATTTTTACTACCTTAGCTGATAATCCTACACACATGTAAATACCTCCCTGGTTCTATATAAATGCAAGTCCCACTTCTTTTGCATCTGAAGCAACGAACTTATCTAATTTGGTTAACTGATCATTTATTCCGTACTTTTCGGTAAAGATATGCCATTGCATATACTGCCTGTCCAAGTGCGATTCCACCATCATTTGGCGGAACAAGCTGATGCTTCAGCACTTCAAATCCTCTATCCTCTAACATATGATCTGTCAGTTCCAGGAGCAGTCGATTCTGGAAAACACCGCCGCTCAGTGCAGCTTTATTGCATCCGCTCTGCTCCCTGATTTTTATACACGCCTCTGTAATCTGACGGGCTAATTCCTCATGAAAAAAGTATGCCAGTCTGTCTGCTTCTTCGCCATTTAAACGACGATCCAGAATAATTTTGACAAGATTCTCAGTATCGAGCAATAACCTGCCAGTTATGCTTTTCTCTTTGTCGGCAAATATCTCATGACATTCTGTTTCATCAATTTCAGCCTGTGTATCGTTCCATAAACGCTTCTTATCTTCTGATATTTCAGACAGCTTTCTTTCTCTGTATTCTTCTGCTGCGAACTCCAATGCCATGGAAGCTTCGCCTTCAAATGTAGACTTTTTTCGGATTCCAAGTATTGCACTCACCCCGTCAAAAAGCCTTCCTGCACTGGTTGACATTACAGCATTGATTTTTCTGTCTGCCATGGTAAACTGCACCTTTGCTTCCTGCTCAGTACAGAGTTCTAATTTATTTATGATCCCGGCAGCTTTCTCTCTATCACCAGTCATTCCATAGATCAACGAAACGGCGATCCTCCAGCCTTCTTTTGAAGAAGCATCTCCGCCAACCTGTAAAAACGGCATGATACTTCCAACTCTTTCAAATCCATTCAGATCTGACAGGAGGATTTCGCCTCCCCAGATTGTTCCGTCAGTTCCATATCCGGTGCCATCAAACGATACTCCAATGACCTGATCCGCACAGTCATTCTCTGCCATGCAGGATAAAACATGCGCATAATGGTGTTGTACTTTGAGTACCGGAAGACCAAATTCTTCTGCTACCATCACGGAATTATACCGCGGATGCATATCACAGCACACGATTTCCGGTTCTGCTTCCAGAAGAGTTTCCAGTCGTCCAACCGTCTCACGAAGTGCTTTTACCGTTCTGATATCTTCCAGATCACCGACATACGGTGACGGATAAAAACGATTATCCACACCGATACAGAAGGAATTTTTGAGTTCTCCACCAATTGCAAGCACATGTCCCTGATATGGTGCAGAAATCATAAACGGAAGTGGTGCATACCCTCTGGAACGGCGGATCATGTATGGTTTATTTTCATAAAAATCCATTACAGAATCATCCGCACGGATACGAATCTTGCGGTCATGAGACAACATACAGTCACAAAATCCAGATAATTCTGCCTCTGCCTCCTGATCATCCCGACAGATCGGTGCACCGGAAGTATTGCCACTGGTCATCACCAGAAACTCCGGCATTTCTATCCCGTCATCATACTGAAAAATCAAGAGCTGAACCGGGGCATATGGCAGCATCACACCAACCTTTGGATTTCCCGGTGCCACGGATGGACAGAGAATTGACGCATCTTTTCTTTTATCCAAAAGCAGGATTGGCTTCTGATGACCATCCAGAATTTTCTTCTGTTCTTCTGTTACTTTACATTCTTTTGTGACGGTTTCCAGATTCCTTGCCATCACCGCAAAAGGCTTCATCGGTCTTCGTTTCAGCTGTCGGAGTCTGCTGACTGCTGTTTCATTGGAAGCATCACAACAGAGATGAAAGCCTCCAATTCCTTTGATAGCAACAATGCCACCATTCGAAATCGTCTTTCTGGCATAGGTGATTGCATCTTTGCCTCGCTCATCCCGTCCGATCAGGTATACTTCCGGTCCACATTCATTACAACAGACAGGCTGTGCATCGTATCTTCTGGTCGCCGGATCATTGTATTCTTCTGCACAATCCGGACACATCGGAAACTCTTTCATACTGGTCCGCTCACGGTCATAAGGAAGCGAATCCAATATCGTCAGCCTTGGTCCACAGCAGGTACAATT
>NZ_CAKROJ010000090.1 GCF_934372025.1 uncultured Blautia sp. | reverse complement strand
TATATGACAACAAATTGGCATTGATGAGAAAATAGACGGAGAGTATAATAAAGTGAAAAATATTTGTACTGAAGGAGGGCAGCGAATGGAAACAACAGAAAAAAACCGTTTCAGTATTTTGTTGGAACAACTGATCAATATGGGAGAAGTTAAGAATTCTTCTCTGGCAGCAGCACTTCGATATGATCCGAGTTATATCAGCAAATGGATTACAGGGCGAATACTTCCGGCTGAAAAAACAAAACAGAAGGTGCTTCGGGGAATCAGTCAGGAAATTGTCAGACAGAGCACGCAGAGCGGGATGGAAACGCTGAGTGCAAATTATCAGATTACAGACTGTGAAGAACTGCAGGCTGTAATCTATGACAATTTAGAGGCAGAATATAATTATGTGATGGAATTACAGAAAACATATGGTACATTGGTTGCGCCGAAGATGAGCTTTTTTATGACTTTAAGTCCTGCCCAGTATATTGTGAAGATGCATCATCCGGTGCTCAGACGTGTGAAACAGTTGAACATTGCGGCAGAGATGGATCTGATGGCTTTAAAACATGAATACCGTATGCAGATCATACAGGGAAGTATGCGAAGAGAAGTATACAGAGCGTATCCGGATGTCCATTTTTCCCTGCTCATTCATATTCAGCCTGAAAAAATGAATGTTATAGAAGATACCGTGTTTTTGATGAATGTCATATCAGATATGTCAAGAGTTGACTTTCGATTATACAAAAGCAGTCAGGCTGCAGGAAGGATGATTTTTTCTGTTCAGGATGAGTTTATGATCAGCGGTATGCTGGTGGATGAAAAAAGATGCATGGCTGTCAATGTCAGTACAGAGGCTTCGCATTGCCGGAGTATGTTTGAGACTCTGCGTGAATCGTGCACAAGAGATGCTTTGCTTTATCGCCCGTCAACAATTGACGAATCGATCATGGAACACATTTATCAGCGTTCGATGCTTGCTATGAACAGGAACTGGTATATAGGACATCTGACAGAGCATTTTCTGCCGGATGAATTATTTGAAGAACTGCTGGAGACTCTGAAAAAAAGCGTACATGAGGATGAACAAAGTAAAATAGAAGAAGCACAGCTGCGGTATCTGCATGCACTGACCCGGAAAGTATTGGCAGAAAGTCCATCTAGAGTCATTTTTTGCAAAGAATCCATTGCACAGCTCGTGATTGAAAAAGAAGTCAACTTTTTTGGCTATCCGATCAGGCTTTCATTGGCACAGGTAAAAGCTTATCTGAGGTATTTACAGTCGCTGTGCAAAAATGGAGAAAACCCTCTGGAGATAAAATTGCTCAGTGGACGACTGACGACGGATTATCAGTATGAGATGACACAATGCATTTTCCTTTCGGACAGCAATTCTTACTTAATATCCAAAACAGAGAACAGAAAAAATAATCTGGCATTGTTCACTCATCCGGAAATGACGAGTATTTTTGACAGGTTTTTCCAGGATATATGGAATATTCAAGATGAAAGATGCCTGTCAGAGTCGGCAGAGCAACAGAGATTTTTTGACCATATGATTCATAATACAGAGATTCAGACAGATATCTCATTCAATTTTTAACGCTATTTATCATAAGAATTCAAGTCCGTTCATTTTTTTCTATGTTAAACTGTCCCCATCTTACTCAGGAAGAATATGAAAGGGGAAATTGTTATGAATAAAATGACTGGAAAACCGAGTATTGACAAACCATGGATGCAGTATTATCCGCCACAGCTGATACAGGGGCTTGCGATTCCGGAACAGACAGTTTATGAATATCTTATGGAGAGATGTCCTGGTGATGATGTGACAGCGATACATTATTATGGACGAGATATACAGTGGAAGGAAGTAAAAGAGCAGGTTGATCTGACTGCAAGAGCTCTGCGTGCAATCGGATTTGGAGAGGGAGATCAGATTCCGATTTTCCTGAGAGCCGTTCCTGAATTTATTTATCTGCTTTTGGCAGCAGAAAAGATAGGGGCATCTGTTCTCTGCAGAGATAACACACTTGAGGAAAACATAGAGGCAGTCAAGAAATCCGGAGCCAAAATGATCATTGCACATGATTTTCTTTCACATGAGGATTTAAACAGATACCGCAAGGAAGCCGGCATTCGAGGAGCAGTCTTGTTAAGTCCGATCCGCAGTGCCATGAGAACCGGGCTGCCGGATTACTGCTGGAACTATCTGGAATCTCTTTATACCGACTATCCTGCCTATGGACCTTATACAATGTCGTGGGATGCCTTTATTTCTGAGGGAGAGCAGTTTTCAGGTATTGTGGAGGCAGAGAAAAACATTGACAGACCGCTGTTCAGGGCCTATACAAGTGGTTCAACAGGACCATCTAAGCAGGTGATCCATTCTGCACACACAATGATTGGCAATATGCATCAGATGAATTTCTATGGCGCTTCTTCAGAATTCCGTCCGACCTGGCTGGTCACACAGCTGACTCCATCACTGGTAGCGGTGGTTGTTGCGATGCTTCTGATGCCGTTGGCATCTGATAAACTTCTGATCCTGAGTCCATTTGTTGCACCGGAAGATGTTGATCTGGAAATGATGCATTATCGACCAAACTGCTGGCCATTGATTCCGATGTTTATTGAAATTGTCATGAGAAACGGACGTGTACCGGATGACTATGATATGTCTCATCTGTTTTCCGCAGGTGCCGGCTGTGAGGCTTACAACAACAATCAGTTAAAAAGAGCTCAGAAATTTCTGGAAGATCATCATTGCAAAGCTCGTTTTACAACTGGTTACGGATGCAGTGAAGCCGGATCAAACATGTCATTGCCATTAACAGCTCATCCGATAAAAGATGGAAACGTAGGTATACCGATGCCTCTTACAACGATTTCTATTTTTAAACCGGGAACAGATGAAGAACTGACGTATAACACGATGGGAGAAATCTGTCAGTGTGGTCCGGGAACAATGATGGGATACGATGATTCGGCAGCAACAGAAAGAACGATCAAAATCCATGAAGATGGCAGTCGGTGGCTGCATACCGGTGACATCGGTTATATGACAGAAGATGGAACAATCTATGCTCTGACAAGGGGCGAAGCACCAAGATACGGCGGAGGTTCACTGGCAACACTGCCGATGGAAAACCGTCTTGCAGATGCAGAAGTAGAAGGAATCGATGATGAGTTTTTTGTTATCGTGCAGGATCCGGAACATCACAGATGCTTTATTCCATATTTGTTTGTAGTACTTAATAAAGGTTATACCGTTGATGATATTCGTGAAAAAGTAAAAGAAAGTCTGGAAGACTATATGCAGCCGGTTGACATTATTGCTCTTCCGGAGCGTCCGTTCTTCCATTTCAAAACCAATCGTATCGGATTGATCCATGATATTGAAGCGGGAAAATTTAATAAATAATTTCTCTTTTTCAGAGATGCTCTTTTCCAGGCAGACAAGTGAAATAAAAAACCTGCTGCCCGGAAGGGGCATTTTTTTGATTTATTATACGTGACAAACATGGTGGAAATCACGTATACTCAAATCAGGTAAAAAAGTTCGAAATGAAAGGAAGTAGTTTATGAAAAAATGGAAAAAAATTCTGTCAGTCATGCTTGCTGTCGCAGTTTTGCTTTTGCCTGTGATGGATGTTCCGGTGAAGGCGGCAGACAGCACAAAACAGATAGATGTCCTGTTTACGCATGACACGCATTCCCACTTGGACAGCTTCTCGACAATTGTAAATGGAGAACAAAAAGAAGTAGGTGGATTTGCAAAAATTAAAACGCTGATCAATGAAAAAAAGAAAGAAGATCCGGACACGCTTATACTGGATGGCGGTGATTTCTCAATGGGAACACTGGTCCAGACAGTATATGATACAGAGGCAGCGGAGCTTCGGATGCTTGGATCTCTTGGTTACGATGTGACCACGTTTGGCAATCATGAATTTGATTATCGTTCCAAAGGTCTGGCAAATATGCTGGAGGCAGCCAAAAGCTCCGGTGAGACGCTGCCTGAGATCGTAGTTTGCAATGTGGACTGGGAGAGCATGGAAAAGGCTGGTCTGAGCGACGGCCAGAAACAGATACAGTCAGCATTTGAAACCTATGGTGTGAAGGATTATGTAATGGTTCAGAAGGGTGACGTGAAGATCGCAGTTGTCGGTGTTTTCGGAAAAGATGCCCTGGAATGCGCACCGACCTGTGAATTATTATTCAAAGATCCTGTAGAAGCAGTAAAGAAAACCGTCGAAGAAATCAAGAAAAACGAAGAAGCAGACATGATCGCCTGCGTTTCTCACAGTGGAACCTGGGATGATGAGAATAAGTCTGAAGACGAGCTCCTTGCAAAGGCGGTTCCGGATATCGACCTGATCATCAGCGGACATACACATTCAGAACTTCCGGAGGCAATTCAGCACGGAAACACCTATATTGTGTCCTGCGGGGAATACGGAAAAAATCTTGGTTCCCTTTCGATGACCCAGAATTCCGACGGACGCTGGGATCTGAGTTCTTATGAGCTGATTCCCGTATCGGAAGAGGTAGAGGCGGATCAGGAAACCCAGAAACAGATCGATGCATTAATGGATAAAGTAGATACGAATTATCTGGCAGATTTTGGTTATACAAGAAAAGAAGTTCTTGCTGAGAATGACATTGAATTTAACAGTCTGGAAGAAATGGGCACGAAGCATGAGGAACTGAATCTTGGTGACATCATGTCTGATGCATATGTATATGCTGTGGAGAACTCCGCGTATTATGACGGAGATCCTGTAGACGTGGCGGTCGTCCCAAGCGGAACTGTGCGTGATACATATACAAAGGGTGACATTACCGTAGAAGATGTTTTCAACTCATTCTCTCTGGGAATCGGAAAAGACGGAGTAGCCGGATATCCACTGATCAATGCCTATCTGACAGGAAAAGAACTGAAGCTGGCAGCAGAAGTGGATGCTTCCGTTTCTGATTTTATGACAACTGCAAGACTTTATTGCAGCGGACTGAATTTTACATACAACCCGCATCGAATGATCCTGAATAAGGTAACAGACTGCTATCTGACAAGAGCAGACGGAGAGAGAACAGAAATCCAGGATGACAAGCTGTATCATGTTGTGACAGATCTTTACACCGGACAGATGCTTGGTTCCGTGATGAAAATGTCATACGGACTTCTGTCTCTTGAGCCAAAGGACAAGGATGGAAATCCAATTGAAAATCTGGAAGATCAGGCGGTCATGGAAGGTGACAGAGAATTAAAAGCATGGGATGCGATCGCAAGATATATGCAGTCCTTTGAAGATACAGACGGAGATGGCATTGCGAATGTCTCAGAATATTATGCGACAACACATGGACGCAAAGTCGTGGATGACAGTAAAAATATAATCAGTCTGATAAAAAATCCGAATAAATTCACGGCAATCATAGTGTCGGTCGCTCTGATCATAATTCTAATGATTGTTCTTGTGACAGTCCTGATCCGCAAAGTCGTTCGAAAGATAAGAAAGAAGAAAAACAGGAAAAAAGAAAAATAAAAGGAAAAGTAACTATGTTAACACATTTCAAAGAAAAATATATTGGCAGTGCATCTTTTTATAAGAGATATCTGTGTCTTGCACTGCCAATGATCCTGCAGAATGCTATCACAAATCTGGTTAGCTTTCTCGATAACATTATGGTAGGACAGCTGGGAACGGAACCGATGTCAGGAGTGGCCATCGTCAATCAGCTGATCTTTGTGTACAACCTGGCAATCTTTGGGGCAGTATCGGCAGCAAGTATTTTTGGAGCACAGTATTTTGGCAAGGGAAACCACAAAGGACATATGCATTCCTTCCGGTTTAAGTTATATGCGTCACTGACTATGACGGCGGCTACAATACTCCTGTTTATGACAAAAGGCTCAACACTGATCTCGTTATATCTGACAGATACAACGGGCAGCGGAGCGACAGAAGCTGCCCTGCAGTATGGCCTGGAATATCTTGCAATTATGATGATCGGACTGATTCCGTTTGCGATAAATCAGTCTTATGCGACGAACATAAAAGAAACCGGTCAGACGCTGATTCCTATGATCGCGAGCTTTGCTGCAGTTGGGATTAATGCAGTCCTGGATTATATTCTGATCTTTGGTCTTGGTCCGATCCCGAAGATGGGTGTTGTCGGTGCGGCACTGGCAACCGTGATCGCACGTTATATAGAAGCGCTGATCGTAATCGTGTGGGCCCATA
>NZ_CAKROJ010000089.1 GCF_934372025.1 uncultured Blautia sp. | reverse complement strand
AGGAATGCAGATTACATTTTAAGTAAAAAAATAGACTGCAAACAAGGAAATCAAGGAATGCAGATTACATTTTAAGTAAAAAAATAGACTGCAAACAAAGAAACCTAGGAATGCAGATTACATTTTAAGCAAAAAAATAGACTGCAAACAAAGAAATCGAGGAATGCAGATTACATTTTAAGCAAAAAAGTAGACTGCAAACAAAGAAAATAAGAAATGCAGATTATAGATCCAAGGCAATATAAATAAGACAGACAAGGAAGAGTGACAATGAAGCAGGGAAATGAAGATATTGCAAGAAAAATGCAGTATATTCTGAATATGAGACCGGTATTTAACAAAGAGGCTCTGTTCAGTGACGGAACAAGATATTACAGAAATCCTACGGAGCCAAAGAGTGGCGAAAAGGTAATGATCAGCTTCAGAACCCAGAAGAATAATGTGGATGCGGTGTACCTTGTATCGGGAAATCAGAAATTCAAAATGAAAGTATATAAAACCATAAGAGGTTTTGATTATTATGGTACAAAGATCATAATGCCATCTGAGATTTTTCGGTATCATTTCGAGATTCAGTATGGATGGGTGACCTGCTACTATACAGAACAGGGAGTCTGTTCAGAACTGCAGGAAAGGGAACAGTTTGAGATATATCCGGATTATCAGACACCAGACTGGGCGAAAGGTGCCGTGATGTATCAGATTTTTGTAGATCGTTTTTGTAATGGTGATCCCTCAAATGATGTAGAAACAGGTGAGTATGCGTACATTGGTGAACACAGTACAAAAGTGACTGATTGGTCAAAGCCTCCGGCAGTGATGGGAGTTCGAGAGTTTTATGGCGGAGATCTGCAGGGGATTTTAGACAAACTGGATTATTTAGAGGAACTTGGTGTGGAAGTATTATATCTGAATCCGATTTTTGTTTCTCCAAGTAATCACAAATACGATTGTCAGGATTATGATTATGTTGATCCGCATTACGGAAAAATTCCAGAAGACTGTGATGGCCTTCTTTCACCTGGGGACCGAGATAATTCACATGCAAAGAAATATATCCGTCGTGTGACCGATAAGAGAAATCTGGAAGCCAGCAACAAGCTGTTTATAACTCTTGTAGAGGAATTGCATAAAAGAGGCATGAAGATTATTCTGGATGGTGTGTTTAATCATTGTGGTTCTTTTAATAAATGGATGGACAGAGAGCGAATTTACGAGGGAGAAGAAGGATATGCTCCAGGAGCCTACGTGTCAGCAGATAGTCCATACAGATATTTTTTTGATTTTCATGATGAAAACCGCTGGCCATATAATCCTACTTATGAGGGATGGTGGACGCATGATACACTTCCAAAACTGAATTATGAAGGTTCTCGTGAACTCTATGATTATGTTCTCAGAATAGCGCAGAAATGGGTTTCCGCACCATATAATGTGGATGGATGGAGACTGGATGTGGCAGCAGATCTGGGACACAGCAATGAGTTTAATCATCAGTTCTGGAAAGATTTCCGAAAGGCTGTTAAGAAGGCTAATCCAGATGCACTGATTCTGGCGGAACACTATGGAAGCCCGGAAGGATGGCTGCAGGGTGATGAATGGGATTCTGTCATGAATTATGATGCATTTATGGAACCGGTGACCTGGTTTTTGACCGGAATGGAGAAGCACAGTGATGAATATCGAGAAGATCTTTATGGAAACAGTGAAGCTTTTATTGGTGCAATGAAAACGCATATGCGTTCTTTGCATATGTCTGCACTTCACACCGCAATGAATGAGCTGTCCAATCATGATCACTCGAGATTCCTTACGAGGACAAACCGAAGGGTTGGACGCGTTTCTTATGCAGGAGCACAGGCTGCGTCTGAAAATATCAGTACAGCGATCATGAGAGAAGCAATTGGAATCCAGATGACATGGCCGGGAGCTCCAACGGTTTATTATGGAGATGAAGCAGGTGTCTGTGGATTTACAGATCCGGATAATCGGAGAACTTATCCCTGGGGCAGCGAAGATACAGAACTGCTGAATTTTTATAAAGCAATGATTGCAATTCATAAAAAATATAAGATGCTGAAGGCTGGTTCGTTGAAATTCCTGTGGAATGATTATCAGGGCTTATGTTATGCAAGATTTTCACATACAGAACAGATGATCGTTGTGCTGAATAACCGGGACGAAGGCAGAGATGTAATGATCGAAGTGTGGCCGACGGGAATCAGCCGTATGGAGCATACAGTATTTACAAGGCTGATCCAGTCATCGCAGGATGGATACACAGATCATGAGAAGCAGATTCTGGTGAAAGCAGGTTTCCTGAATATCTATTTGCCGCCGAGAAGTGTGACCATACTTCATCACAAAGATCAGTTATAAAGAAATTGCCGGCACTTTATCACATTACAACAACATTGAGAAAACTCTTGACAGGCATCAAAGGGCATGCTACTATATTAATACTTTCACGTGGTAGAGTGACTGCGTGGTGAATAGAGAAAATAATTACTGAGAATACAGTAAGAATGTCAAGGGAGATAGAGCGATGAAGAAAAAAACAGTTGCAGTGATCATGACAGCAGTAATGGCAATGGGTATGGTATCTGCAGTCAGTGCGCAGGCAGGTGTGGAAGACAAGACACTGATCGTAGGATTTGATGCAGAATATCCGCCATATGGATATATGGATGAAAATGGAGAATATACAGGTTTTGACCTGGAGCTTGCTCAGGCAGTTTGTGATATTGAAGGCTGGGAACTGGTGAAAAAACCAATCAACTGGGATTCAAAGGATATGGAATTGAATTCTGGTTCTATCGATTGTATCTGGAATGGATTTACAATGAATGGAAGAGAAGATGATTATACATTTTCTGAACCATATGTAGATAACAGCCAGGTAATCGTTGTTTCTGAAGCTTCAGGAATTGAAAAGCTTACAGATCTGGCTGGCAAAACAGTTGGTGTGCAGGCAGCTTCCGCAGCACTTGATCTTCTTAACAGTGAGGAAGAAGGCGGACAGAAAGCACTGGCTGACACATTCGGAGCACTGAATGAATTTGCTGATTATAATACAGCATTTACAGAACTGCAGGCGGGAGCTCTTGATGCTCTGGCAATTGATGTAGGAGTTGCAAAATATCAGCTGAACTCCAGAGGAGAAGGATTCAAGATCCTTGATGAGACTCTGAATACAGAACAGTATGCAATTGGATTCAAAAAAGGCAACACAGAGCTTTGTGACATCGTAAACACAGATCTGCAGAAGCTTGCTGACGACGGAACTGTTGCAAAACTCGCAGATAAATATGAGATCGCTGATATGGTTACTCTGAAAGCTTCTGACGATGCAGCAGCAGACGATACAAAGGAAACTTCTGATGAGGCAGATGCTGATAAGACTGAAGAAAGCAAGTAAATTTATAGTTACTGTTCACGGGTAGAACAGTAACTGAAAAATACAAATACAGTATGGGATGCTTCCCGGTTCTTCCGGAGGGCATCCCTCTTGTAGGTTTATGGAGGAGAGTTCATGAGTTTTCAGGTTATGTTACAGCAGTTGACCACAGGATTTGGGCAGACGCTGCTGATCTTTTTTCTGACTCTGCTATTTTCACTGCCGCTTGGTATGGTTGTATATTTTGGGCGTGTGAGCAGATTTAAGCCATTAAGCTGGCTGATCAAAGGTTATATTTCAATTATGAGAGGAACACCGCTGATGCTGCAGCTGCTGCTGTGGTATTTCGGACCATTTTATCTGTGGGGGATGAATATCGGTAATTATAAATTTACTGCGATCATCCTGGGCTGTTCCCTGAATTACGCTGCATATTTTGCTGAGATCTATCGTTCTGGTATCGAGTCTATCCCGGCAGGTCAGTATGAGGCGGCACAGCTCCTTGGATATAATAAGGCACAGACATTTTTTAAAATTGTTCTGCCGCAGGTGGTCAAGATTGTGCTCCCATCAGTAACAAACGAAGTCATTACTCTTGTAAAGGATACATCTCTTGTTTACTCTGTATCTTATATTGAGATGTTTGCTCTGGCCAAGCAGATCGCAGCAGCGCAGACTACAGTCATTCCGTTTGTGATTGCCGGTGTGTTCTATTATATCTTTAATTTCGTTGTGGCATGGACTATGGAATGGTTTGAAAAGAAACTGAATTACTATCGTTAGGAGGAAATGCTTTGAGTACAAATCTTCTGGAAATGAATCATATCAAAAAAGAATTCGACGGTCTTCAGGTGTTGAAGGATGTGTCGATTCACGTGAACGAAGGTGAGGTTGTTTCTATCATCGGATCTTCCGGTTCCGGTAAATCAACCCTTCTTCGCTGTGCTACACTGCTGACTCTGATCGATGATGGCGAGATTTCTTATATGGGTGACAGAACTGTCTGGACAGTGGGCGGCAAAGTCTGTATGCCGAACAAAGCCAAGCTGAAAGAAATCCAGTCACGTTTTGGACTTGTGTTCCAGAATTTTAATCTTTTTCCACATTATACGGTGATGAAAAATATCACAGATGCACCGATCAGTGTGCAGAAAAGAAATAAAGAAGAAGTTTATAAAGAAGCGAGAGAGCTTCTGGCAAAGATGGGACTTTCTGATAAAGAGGATGCTTATCCTTATCAGCTGTCTGGCGGACAGTGCCAGCGAGTTGCAATTGCCAGGGCACTTGCACTGAATCCGAAAATTTTGTTTTTTGATGAGCCGACATCGGCCCTCGATCCGGAGCTGACCGGTGAAGTCTTAAGGGTCATCCGTTCTCTTGCAGATCTTCATATTACGATGGTGATCGTAACTCATGAGATGAATTTTGCACGTGACATTTCAGACAGAGTCATCTTCATGGACAAGGGCGTGATTGCAGTGGAAGGTACTCCACAGGAAGTATTTTCATCAAGTAATGCACGAATTAAGGAATTCCTTGGTAAATTTCATCAGGGAGAGGAATAAAGGGATTGCTTTTAATGTTTTGATGTTATATAATTTTGGCGTAATGATAGCAAATCTGGTTAACCACAGTGAATTTTCTCCTGCGGTTAATCGAGTGAGATGATAGGAGTAAATTTATGAGTACAGACAGATACGTAAGTCCCCTTTCAGAGCGATATGCCAGCCAAGAAATGCAGTACATTTTTTCTCCGGATATGAAATTTCGCACCTGGAGAAGATTGTGGATCGCTCTGGCTGAAACAGAAAAAGAGCTTGGCCTGAATATCACTCAGGAACAGATTGATGAACTCAAGGCTCATAAGGATGACATCAACTATGACGTGGCAAAAGAAAGAGAACGTCAGGTTCGTCATGACGTTATGTCCCATGTGTATGCATATGGTGTACAGTGCCCGAAAGCAAAAGGTATCATTCATCTGGGAGCAACATCCTGCTATGTAGGTGATAACACAGATATTATTGTTATGGCAGAGGCTTTGAAACTGGTTCAGAAGAAACTGGTGAACGTAATTGCAGAACTGTCCAAATTTGCAGATAAATACAAAGAACAGCCGACACTTGCATTCACACATTTCCAGCCTGCACAGCCGACAACTGTTGGAAAACGTGCAACTCTCTGGACACAGGAATTCCTTATGGATCTGGAAGACCTGGAATATGTGATGGGAACTCTGAAACTTCTTGGTTCAAAGGGAACTACAGGAACACAGGCAAGCTTCCTGGAACTGTTTGAAGGAGATCAGGAGACAATCGACAAGATTGACCCGATGATCGCTGAGAAGATGGGATTCAAGAGCTGTTATCCGGTATCCGGACAGACTTATTCCCGTAAGGTAGATACAAGAGTCCTGAATATTCTTGCAGGAATCGCAGCAAGTGCACACAAAATGTCAAACGACATCCGCCTTCTGCAGCACCTCAAAGAAGTAGAAGAACCATTCGAAAAATCTCAGATCGGTTCCTCTGCAATGGCATATAAACGTAATCCTATGAGAAGCGAGCGTATTGCATCTCTTTCCAGATATGTAATGGTAGATGCACTGAATCCGGCAATCACATCTGCCACTCAGTGGTTTGAGAGAACACTGGATGACTCAGCAAACAAGCGTCTGAGCATTCCGGAAGGATTCCTTGCAATTGATGGTATCCTGGATCTGTGCCTGAATGTTGTAGATGGTCTGGTTGTTTATCCTAAGGTTATCGAGAAACATATGATGGCAGAGCTTCCATTTATGGCAACAGAGAACATTATGATGGATGCTGTTAAAGCTGGTGGAGACAGACAGGAACTTCACGAACGTATCCGTGAGCTTTCCATGGAAGCAGGACGTACTGTCAAAGTAGAAGGAAAAGATAATGACCTTCTTGAAAGAATTGCAGCTGATCCTGCATTCAACCTGACTATTGAAGAACTTCGCAAATCCATGGAACCATCCCGCTATGTCGGCAGAGCAAAAGAACAGACAACTGCATTCATTGAGAAAACAGTTCAGCCGGTTCTTGATGCCCACAAAGAAATGCTGGGAATGACAGCTGAAATTAACGT
>NZ_CAKROJ010000088.1 GCF_934372025.1 uncultured Blautia sp. | reverse complement strand
TGGGTCAAAGAGGAACATAAAGCATCTACAAGCCGCGTAAATACAGGGTTTCCAGTTAACACAGGGAAATTATCACCGATGATGAGAGAATATTGCAAAACCAAGGAGAGTTATAAGGACTGTATCCTTTTTTACCGACTTGGAGATTTTTATGAAATGTTTTTTGATGATGCGATCCTTGTGTCCAAAGAGCTGGAACTGACGCTTACCGGTAAGGATTGTGGTCTGGAAGAACGTGCTCCGATGTGCGGGATTCCATTTCACGCATCTGAAACATATATTAAACGTCTGATCGAACGCGGGCACAAAGTAGCAATCTGTGAGCAGGTCGAAGACCCGAAAAAAGCCAAAGGACTTGTTAAAAGAGAAGTTATCCGTGTAGTTACACCGGGAACAACTCTGGATGCCACATCACTGGATGAATCCAGGAACAACTATCTGATGGCAGTTGTTTCACTGGAGGATCATTTTGGGTGTGCCATTGCAGACATCACTACAGGCGACTGTTTCCTGACAGAAGTGGACAAACCTCAGAAGCTTCTTGATGAGATCAACAAGTTTGTTCCTGCAGAGATTATCTGTAATGACGCTTTTTTTATGAGCGGAGTTGACACAGAGGATCTGAAGGAGCGTCTCAGAATCTGCGTTTTTCCACTGGATAACTGGTATTTTGACGACAGTCTCTGTCAGCGTACATTAAAAGAGCATTTTCATGTAAATACGCTGGAAGGACTCGGACTTCAGGATTATGACAGCGGTGTGATCGCAGCAGGTGCACTTTTTCAGTACCTGAATGAAACACAGAAGACTGCGCTGTCCCATATGGCGACGATCCATCCTTATACTGCAGAAAAATTTATGCTGATCGACAGCTCCAGCCGACGTAATCTGGAACTGGTAGAAACACTGCGTGAAAAGCAAAAACGAGGCTCTCTTTTGTGGGTTCTTGATAAGACCAGAACTGCAATGGGCGCCCGTACTTTGCGAGGCTATGTGGAGCAGCCGCTGATCGATGCAGAGGAAATCAACCGCAGACTTGGTGCGGTTGAAGAACTGACACAGAAACCAATGCTTCGTGATGAGATCCGGGAATATCTGAATCCCATTTATGACCTTGAGCGTCTGATCAGCCGTATCAGCTATCAGTCAGCGAATCCGAGGGATATGATCGCGTTTGCATCTTCTCTGGAAATGATCCCTTATATCCGGCAGATCCTTCAGGAATTTGAAGCACCGATCCTGAAACAGATTCTGGAAGATATGGATCCTCTGGAGGATGTGACCGGTCTGATCAAACGTGCGATCACAGATGAGCCGCCGCTTGCGCAGAAGGATGGCGGTATCATACGTGAAGGCTATAACACAGATGTCGACAAATACCGTCGTTCCAGAACAGACGGAAAAAAATGGCTTGCAGAGCTGGAAGCAAGAGAAAAAGAACGTACCGGTATCAAGACGCTTAAGATCAAATACAGCCGTGTATTTGGTTATGCGCTTGAGGTGACAAATTCTTTTAAAGATCAGGTGCCGGATAATTATGTCCGCAAACAGACGCTTACGAATGCGGAGCGTTATATCACACAGGAACTGAAAGAACTGGAGGATCTGATCCTTGGTGCAGAAGACCGTCTGTACGCTCTGGAATATGAACTTTTTGCAGATGTACGTGAGCAGGTTGGCAAAGAGGTTGTCCGTATTCAGAAGACAGCAAAGGCAATCGCAGCCCTGGACGTTTTTGCTTCTCTTGCACTTGTGGCGGAACGAAATAATTTTGTCAGACCGAAGATCAATGAAAATGGCGTGCTGGATATCAAGAACGGCCGACATCCGGTTGTTGAGCAGATGATAGAGAATGATATGTTTATCGCAAATGATACTTATCTTGATAATCAGAAAAAAAGAGTTTCGATCATTACCGGTCCGAATATGGCAGGTAAATCTACTTACATGCGTCAGACAGCACTGATCGTTCTGATGGCACAGATCGGAAGCTTTGTCCCGGCAGAAAAAGCAAACATCGGTATTGTGGACCGTATTTTTACCCGTGTCGGGGCTTCGGATGACCTTGCAAGCGGACAGAGTACGTTTATGGTAGAAATGACAGAGGTTGCCAATATTCTTCGAAATGCTACTGCAAAGAGTCTTCTGATCCTGGATGAGATCGGACGTGGTACAAGTACCTTTGACGGACTTGCAATTGCATGGGCGGTGATCGAACATATCAGTAATACAAAGCTCTGTGGGGCAAAGACTTTGTTTGCAACACATTATCATGAACTGACAGAACTGGAAGGCAAGATTCCCGGAGTGAATAATTACTGTATTGCCGTCAAGGAAAAAGGCGACGACATCGTATTTTTACGTAAGATTGTCAAAGGCGGTGCAGATAAGAGCTATGGTATCCAAGTGGCCAAGCTTGCCGGAGTGCCGGATTCTGTTATCAGCCGGGCAAAAGAACTGGTTGAGGAACTCAGTGATGCGGATATTACGGCAGCAGTAAAGGATCTGACAGCACCGAAGAAGAAACAGAAGATTGTTTACGATCAGGTGGATATGGCGCAGATGTCACTGTTTGATACGGTACAGGACAATGATATCGTAGATGAGATCCGTGATCTGGACATGACACATCTGACACCTATGGAAGCTATGAACATTTTATATAATTTACAGAACAAAATCAAAAACCGCTGGTAAGAATGAAGACAGGAATGATCCGGTAAGTGGAGGTCGCTTTGAGAAAAATTGCAGTTTTAGACCAGAATACAATTGATAAGATTGCAGCAGGTGAGGTAGTAGAAAGACCTTCATCTGTTGTCAAAGAACTTGTAGAAAATGCCATAGATGCGGGAGCAACAGCTGTCACGGTGGAAATCACAGATGGCGGCAAGAAACTGATACGTATCACAGATAATGGGGCGGGGATGGATGCAGAACAGATCCCGCTTGCATTTCTGCGCCATGCAACAAGTAAGATTGAGAAGGTAGAAGACCTGGAACACATTGCCTCACTGGGATTTCGTGGTGAGGCTCTTTCCAGTATTGCGGCAGTTTCACAGGTGGAACTGATCACGAAAACACCTTCTTCTGTCAGTGGTTCCCGTTATGTGATCGAAGGCGGACAGGAGCATTCGCTGGAGGAACTGGGAGCACCGGAGGGAACGACGTTTCTGGTCCGCAATCTCTTTTATAATACACCAGCGAGAAGCAAATTCCTGAAGTCGGATATGACAGAGGCAAGTTATATTCATACGCTGATGGAGCAGCTTGCGCTTTCTCATCCGGAGATTTCATTTAAATATATTCAGAATAAGCAGGTGAAACTGCATACATCTGGAAACTACAGTGTAAAGGATGTTATTTACAGCGTTTACGGAAGAGAGATCGCGCGGGCGCTTCTGGAAGTTTCGCAGGAGAATTCTTTTATGAAAATCGAAGGCTTTGTCGGTAAGCCGGAGATCGCGCGCGGAAATCGTACCTTCGAAAATTATTATATTAATGGACGTTATGTCAAAAATAATATTATTACAAAGGCAATTGAAAACGCATATAAAGGATTTCTGATGCAGCACAAATTTCCTTTTGTTTCTTTGCGTATGGAAATGGAAGGAAACGATCTGGATGTTAATGTACATCCGGCAAAGCGTGAGGTGCGTTTTGCGAGGGAACAGGAAGTCTACGATGCTGTCTACGATACTGTAAGGGCAGCACTGACAAGGCGAGAAATGATTCCGAAGGTGCCTGTGGACAATACACCTCTCAAAGAGAAAGAAGAAAAAGTTACGCGTGCAGCAGTTCCGGAACCGTTTGAAAAGAAACGCCGCGAGACTTTGTATGAGGCACAGAAACCGTTCGTGGCGAGAGAACCGGCGATGCCTTATCGCCCGGCAGAATCTACTGAATCTGTTGAATCTGCTGGTAAGCCTGACGTAATCCCTCATGTGAAATCCGTGACGGATAAGCCAAAAGCAGCAGCCTTTTCGGAAGACGAAGAGGAGATGTTCCGAGGGACGCTGAGAGAAAACCAGAAACTGGACGAAGAGAAGAAACTGGCAGAAATCTCAAAGCAGGAAGAATCTGAGCCGGTGCAGGAAAAGGTATCTGAGATCAAGAAAGAGCCTGAGCCGGTGCAGGAGAAAGCATCTGAGAAACAAGAAGAGCCTGAACCGATACAGGAGAAAGCATCTGAGATCCAGGAAGAGCCTGAACCGATACAGGAGAAAGCATCTGAGATCCAGGAAGAGCCGGCTCCGAAGCAGCTGGAACTCTTTGAGGAGAAACTGCTGGCACCGGAATCAAGAAGCCGCATTCAGCTGATCGGTCAGATTTTTGACACATACTGGCTGGTACAGTTTGAAGATAATTTTTATATTATTGACCAGCATGCAGCACATGAAAAAGTATATTATGAGAGAATGGTAAAACAGTTCCGGGAACATTCCATTGACTCTCAGTATCTGAACCCGCCTCTGATCGTTACCATGAGTATGCAGGAAGAGGAAATCCTTCGGGCAAACAGTAAGTATTTTGAACAGTTTGGATTTGAGATTGAGAATTTCGGAGGCAGAGAATATCGGATCAGTGCCGTACCGTCCAATCTCTACGGGCTGACAGAAGAAGAACTGTTTCTGGAAATGCTGGATAATCTGGCGTCAAACAACAGCAAAGATACGTTGGATATTTTTGCAGCGAGACTGGCAACTATGGCATGCAAGGCAGCAGTTAAGGGAAACCATGCCATGTCTCCGGCAGAAGCGGAGAAACTGATCGATGAGCTTCTTACTCTGGAGAACCCGTATCACTGTCCGCATGGCCGTCCGACGATCATTGCAATGACAAGAACGGAACTGGAAAAGAAATTTAAACGAATTGTATAGGAGCAGTTATGAAAAAACCTTTGATCGTTCTCACCGGACCGACAGCAGTCGGAAAGACAAGTCTTTCTATTTCGCTGGCAAAGGCAGTAAATGGTGAGATCATTTCTGCAGATTCGATGCAGGTATACAAAAAAATGGACATTGGTTCAGCCAAGATCCGCCCGGAGGAAATGCAGGGTGTGAAGCATTATCTGGTAGATGTGCTGGATCCGGAAGAAGAATTTCATATCGTGAAATTTCAGCAGATGGCGAAGGAAGCCATGGAGGAAATCTATGCAAAGGGAAAGATCCCGATCCTGGTTGGAGGAACCGGATTTTATATTCAGGCCGTGACCCGGGATATTGATTTCACAGAGGCAGAGCAGGAAAACAGTTACCGGACAGAGCTGGAGGCACTGGCAGAAGAAAAAGGAGCGGAATATCTTCATGAGATGCTTCGTAAGGTGGATCCGGCAAGTGCTGATTCGATCCATGCAAACAATGTCAAACGCGTGATCCGTGCACTGGAATTTTACCATCAGAACGGAACACCGATCTCTGCGCATAACGAGGAACAGAAAAAGCAGGTGAGTCCTTATGATCTGGCATATTTTGTGTTGAATGCTCCAAGGGATATTCTTTATGAACGGATCGATAAACGAGTAGACCAGATGATGGATGAGGGCCTGGTAAAAGAGGTTGAAGAGCTGAGAAATGATGGCTGTCATCGCGGTATGGTATCTATGCAGGGACTTGGATACAAAGAAATCCTGGCGTATCTGGAAGGAGAATATCCTCTGGAAGAAGCCGTGCGTATCCTGAAGCGAGATACCAGACATTTTGCCAAGAGGCAGCTTACCTGGTTCCGCCGCGAATCGGATGTGATCTGGGTTGACAAAGACAGATTTAACTGGGATGAAAAAGAAATCCTGAAATATATGACGGACATCCTCGAAGAAAGAGGTATCCTTAAACATACAGAACGGAATGGAAAGGAACAATAAACAATGATGAAAGAACTTTATGAACAGCTTGGGATCTCTTCACGAGTTTATGATTTTGGAGCAGAAATTGAAAAATCACTGAAAGACAGATTTGAAGAGTTTGATAAGACTGCGGAATACAATCAGCTCAAGGTGCTGATGGCGATGCAGAAAAACAAAGTAAGTGCAGAGTGCTTCCAGTCATCCTCCGGATATGGCTATGATGATTTTGGACGTGACACACTGGAAAAAGTATATGCAGATACCTTCCATACAGAAGCATGTCTGATCCGTTCCCAGATCACCTGCGGAACACATGCTCTGGCTATTGCTCTGTTTGGTAATCTTCGTCCGGGAGATGAAATCCTTGCACCGGCAGGGAAACCATATGATACACTGGAAGAAGTGATCGGTATCCGCCCGTCCAGAGGTTCCCTTGCAGAATATGGCGTGACCTACAAACAGGTAGATCTTAAAGAAGACGGAACCTTTGATTATGATGGGATCCGTGCTGCGATCAATGAAAAGACAAGACTTGTTGAGATCCAGCGTTCCAAAGGATATCAGACCAGACCGTCTTATTCCGTGAAGCAGATCGGAGAGCTGATCGCATTTGTTAAGAGTATCAAATCGGATGTGATCTGCATGGTCGACAACTGTTATGGTGAATTTGTAGACACAGTTGAACCGAGTGATGTCGGAGCAGATATGATCGTCGGATCTCTGATCAAAAATCCGGG
>NZ_CAKROJ010000087.1 GCF_934372025.1 uncultured Blautia sp. | reverse complement strand
GCTTTATACACCAGTCGCTTTACACTTATCATAACGAATCAGTATTCCAATATCTGTATCGCATATAATAATTAAACGTAAAACTCTTCGTTTTAATCCTAAAATCCCCCAAAAGGTTGATAAATTTCTTATTTTAGCGTAAAATGACATACAAAACATTATTTATTATAAAAAGGAAAATAACTATGAACATTCGAAGAATAGCCGCAATCTGGGCTGCAAAGCTTGCCGGAGCAGGCTGTAAAATGCTTGGTCGTCAGGGCGTTACATGGGCAGGTAAGATTGCATTAAAAATATATCCACCGATCCTTCAGGAACTCTCTTCCGAAGTTCGTAAAGACATTTTTGTTGTATGCGGAACCAACGGTAAGACGACTACTAACAATATGCTCTGTGCTGCACTTGAGGCAGAAGGGAATAAAGTTATCTGCAATCATACAGGTTCAAATATGCTTAATGGCGTTGTTGCAGCCTTTGCACTTAGTGCACGTTTAAATGGACATATAGATGCTGATTATGCCTGTATCGAAGTAGATGAAGCTTCCACCAGACATATATTCACCAAAATTAAACCAGATTACATGGTTATGACCAATCTTTTCCGCGATCAGCTTGACCGCTACGGAGAAATCGATATTACTATGAATATTCTTGAGGAAATGATCCGTAAAGTCCCGGATATGAAACTGGTTGTAAATGGAGACGATGCACTTTCAACATATCTTGCCAAAGACAGCGGTAATGCTTGTGTTTATTATGGAATCAGCCATCCTGTTATAAAAAGTGAAACAAATGAGATTCGCGAAGGTCGTTTCTGTAAATGCTGTGGAGAGAGATTGCAGTATAGCTTTTATCATTACAGTCAGCTTGGAGATTATAAATGTCCGAAATGTGGTTTTCAGAGGCCGATACCGGATTTTGATGCAGAAGAGGTAAAAGTAGGAGATCAGCTTTCTTTTGTGGTAGAAAACAGACATATTGCGGCCAATTATAAAGGCTTTTACAATGTATATAATATATTGGCGGCTTACGCAGGTATCCGTACCGCAGGTTTAAAAGCAGAACATTTTACTGACATGCTGAAAAAATTTAATCCGGAAAACGGACGAATGGAGCAATTTCGCATTAAAGGAACAAGTGTGATTCTGAATCTTGCCAAAAATCCGGCAGGTTTCAATCAGAATATCTCAGCTGTCATGCAGGACAAGACTCCAAAAGATGTCATTATTGCTATTAATGACAATGCACAGGATGGAATCGATATTTCGTGGTTATGGGATGTTGATTTTGATCGATTCAGTGATGAAAGTGTCAGATCGATCACAGTCAGTGGGATTCGTTGCCAGGATATGAGACTTCGTTTGAAATATGTAGATATCCCATCTGTACTGGAAGCAGATGTGGAGAAAGCAATCCGCGACCGTGTGGAAGACGGAACGGGAAATCTTTATGTACTGGTTAATTATACAGCACTGTTCAGCACCAGAAATATTCTGAAGAAACTGGAGGGAGAACACTAATGAAACTTACGATAGGACATTTATATCCGGATCTTCTGAATTTATATGGTGACAGAGGAAATATTCAGTGCCTGATGAAACGCTGCCAGTGGAGAGGAATTGAGGCCGAAACAATAGCATATGAAACAGATGATACGATAGATTTTTCAAAGCTTGATATTGTACTTCTCGGAGGTGGCTCCGACCGTGAACAGATGATCGTATGTGAAAAGTTAAAGTCCATTCAGAAGGACTTTAAAGAGTATGTGGAAGCAAATGGGGTCGTGATTGCAATCTGTGGTGGATACCAGCTCCTTGGTAAATATTATAAGACAGAGCAGGGAATGATCACAGGTCTTGATCTTGTAGATATGTATACCGAGCAGGAAGAGGGACGACTGATCAGCAATATTGTTTTGCAGAGTGAGCTTTTTGACATGCCGGTTGTTGGTTTTGAAAATCATGGCGGCAGAACAAGTATTAAGGATAATAAACCATTGGGTAAAGTTCTTTACGGAGCTGGAAATGATGGGAAATCCGGTTATGAAGGTGTTGTATACAAGAATGTGATCGGAACTTATCTTCACGGTCCGCTCCTTCCAAAAAATCCACAGCTTGCAGACTGGCTGATTGAAAGAGCATTGAAGAAAAAATATGGTGAAGATATCGTACTGACTCCGCTGGATGACAGTCAGGAAAAAGAAGCTAATGACTATATTGTACAACGATTTACACACGAAAAATAAAATACGAGGGAAGAACTATGGCAAAATCACGCAATCAAAAAGGGAAGATACTGGTTCTTGAACATCTCCTTATGAAAACCTCTGAGAGTCAGATCGTAACGATGCAGGAGATTCTTGATAAACTCATGGAATATGGTATTACAGCAGAGAGAAAGAGTATTTACGATGATATAGAAGCACTGCGCGAATTTGGACTGGATGTACGATACAAGAGAGGCAGACCGGGAGGATATTATCTTTTAAACGGAAGTGCTGAAGCAGAATCTGTAACGACTGTATGTGCCGAAGAAAAGGTGTCTGAGAAATCTGAAGATATACAGAGTGTAGCGAATGAAGAAAAGAAAAATGTACCGACAGTTATAAAGGTGGAGAATATTCTCTGTAAAGATGAGATACAGGATACCGAAAAAACAATAAAACTGCAGTGCAACGGAGTAAGACAAAAAGAAATCAAAGACTATTTTGGCAGTTATGGAGAATATAAATTAAAAGAATCAGGATCTTTTCAGGTGACGATTCCAATGGTGGCAGGTCCGAAGTTTTATGGATGGCTGACAACGATGGGAAAGGATGTACATATCCTGAAACCTAAAAAAGCAGCAGTATCTTACAGAGATTATCTGAAGGGAATTGCAAAAGAGTACAAAGGAATCTGAAACTGTTCAAAATCATAAATACAGAAAGGAAGACAGCATGAAAAAAAGAGCAGTATGCATGTTGCTTGGTGTGCTTCTGGCAGGAACTATATTTACAGGATGTGGCAAAAACAAAGCAACAGAAGCTGCCAGTGAAAGTGCCCAGACTGAAAAAGAGGGAACTGGCGAGCAGACAGAGGCAGAAACATCATCTGATGATAAAAAGGACAGCAAGTCATCAGAGGAGAAAACAGATAAAAAAGAAGATCAGGAAGAGACAGAAAATACAGAAGAAGATTCCTTAGAAGACAAAGAAAAAATAGCGATATTTTTCCCGGATGACGAAAACTGGAGCAGGGACGCAAAAGAACTTGAAATACAGTTTCAGGAAGATGGATATGAGCCGGTGATTCTTTATGCGGACAGTGACAGCTCCAAACAGGTATCTCAGATTCAGCAGATGACAGAAGAGAATGTGTCTGCCATGGTGATTGCACCGGTAGATCCATATGGACTCAGTGATGTGCTGACGACTGTGAAAGATGCAGAGATTCCCGTATTTTCCTATGATGATCTGATTATGAATACTAACGCTGTTAAATACTATGTCACATTTGGGGGACGCCAGATTGGACAGACGATCGCAAAACAGATTATTGACAGTGAAGAACTGGATAAGGTACAGGAAGCCGGAGAATCACGTACAATAGAATTCCTGATGGGTTCATTGGATGATACACAGGCATTGTTTCTTTATAATGGCGTAATGGAGGTTCTGCAGCCGTATTTTGATGCAGGAACACTGGTATGCAGATCAGGAAAGCTATCCTTTGAGGATACCGGGATTCTTCGCTGGAGTACAGATCTTGCAAAAACAAGAATGACAGATATTCTGACAGATGCTTATCAGGAAGACAGTGTGCCGGATATTATCTGTACAGGATTTGATAATGCAGCACTTGGGGCAGAAGAAGCACTGGAAGAGTCTGGAGCAGTTCCTGGGACAGAAGACTGGCCATTGATTTCAGGAACAGGATGTGATGCAGAGGGAGTTCGAAGAATTGCGGAAGGAAAACAGACATTCAGTATTTTTATGGATCGAAGAGAGCTTGCAGATCAGTGTGAAGATATGGTGAATGTTTATCTTCATGGAGAAGATGATCCTGAAGTGAATGATTATGAACAGTATGATAATGGTACGAAAATTATTGGAAGCTATCTCTGTAACATACAGGTGATTGACATTGATAATTATGAATTGTTGATTGACAATGGATATTATTCAGAAGATGAAGTGCGCCCGTTGACAACACCTGTTCCGACAGAGAAAGAGGTAAGTCCGACGCCAACAGAAACAGCAGAGCCTGTAACACCTGCACCGACAGAAACGGCAGAGCAGACAAAAACTCCGGATTTAGAAGAAGAGTCAGGATCTGAAGAAACGGTAACGCCAACTCCGGAAGAAAAAGAAGAGAATAAGGTAACACCAACTCCGGAAGAAAAGAAGGTAACTCCAACTCCAAAACCGAAAGTTACATTAAAGAAATCTTCAAAAATCAAAAAATAAAGTAACAAAAAAGGAACGTTTCACAGTTATGTGAGCGTTCCTTTTTTTAGGGTATTTAATCACGAAAAGTTAAAGAATCATCTGTCATAGAATCAACAATTGCAAGAGATTCCAGACGTACACCCATGTCACGAATCTTCTGTCCGCCGTTCTGGAAACCTTTTTCGATAACAATACCGGCACCCTCAAGAGTAGCACCGGATTCTTTGACAATGTCAATAAGACCGAGCAATGCGCATCCATTTGCAAGGAAATCGTCGATCAGAAGCACATGGTCTTCAGGACCAAGAAATTTCCTGGATAAAATAACATCATAGACTTTTTTATGAGTAAAAGATTCTACTTTGGAACAGTACATTTCACCATCAAGATTCAGACTCTGCGCTTTTTTTGCAAAAATAACAGGAACATCAAAATACTGTGCGGCAATACATGCAATACCAATGCCGGAAGCTTCGATTGTAAGGATTTTAGTGATCGGGCAATCTGCAAAACGTCTTTTGAATTCCTTGCCGATCTCATTGATGAGAGTAATATCCATCTGATGATTCAAAAAACTGTCTACCTTTAAAATATTACCCGGTTTCACGATTCCATCTTTCAGTATACGGTCCTTTAAAAGCTGCATGATTTCTCTCCTTTGATCTGTAAGCATTTTTCTAAAATTATATCTATGATACTCTATTATTCGTGGAAGTTCAATTCTTTTCGACAAAAAAATTCACCTAAATTTACAAAAATTATGGAATAAGAAAAGAATATTACCTGTAAACAGTTAGCGAAAAACACACTTATACTGGACATTTTTGGTCAGACATTGCAAAAGAACAAAAGGTTTGATACAATAAAAATAATTTTGAAAAATGATATGAACAGGAGGCAATGAGATGGCAGAACAGAAATATACAGTAAACGCTATGGGTGAACAGTGTCCGATTCCGGTAGTAAAGACAAAAAAAGTTCTGGACAGTATTCAGGGCGACGCAGAGATCGAGGTACTGGTCGACAATGAGACCGCTGTACAGAATCTCACCAGAATGGGAAAAAGCGCGGGAGCAGAAGTCCTTTCTGAGAAAAAAAGTGACACAGAGTTCCATGTGATTATGCGTGTAAAGAACCGCCAGCCGGCAGCAGAAGCCGTGGAAGAAGAGATTTCCTGTATTCCGGATGTAAAGGGGGACTTTGTGATCGCAGTGAATACTGCTACCATGGGAAGAGGAAACGATGAACTTGGAAAAGTTCTGATGAAAGGCTTTATCTTTGCAGTGACACAGCTTGATAAACTTCCAGAGACAATGCTCTTTTATAATGGTGGAGCAACACTCACAACAGAAGGTTCCGATTCTCTGGAAGATATCAAGAGTCTGGAAGCACAGGGCGTAACGATCAAGACCTGTGGAACCTGTCTTAACTATTATGGACTGACAGACAAGCTCCAGGTTGGTGAAGTGACCAATATGTACGATATCGTAGAAACGATGGCAAAAGCTTCCAAAGTCGTAAAACCATGATCAAAAAGATACCAAGATATCTGCTCACATTCTACAACACAAGTGGAGCAATTGCAGTCGAACGCTTCTGTAAAGAACATAAGATTCCGGGAAGGCTTCTTCCGGTACCTCGCGAAATTTCTGCCAGTTGCGGTCTCGCCTGGGCTGTTGCAGCGCAACAGGAGAAAGAACTCCAGCCGGTTGAGAATGAATTTGCAGATGAGATCGAGGGCCGGTGGAATCTTGAAATATAAATATCAGAATGCAGAACGTAGAAGAATTTCTTAATAGAAAAGCAGGTAGTTATGAAAGAATACGAAGTGATCTGGGAAATCTTTAACAAGTGCCCCAGAAATCAGATGAGGGATGTTTTTGTCGAAGAAGTAGAGCTTGCAGACCCTGAGGAATATGTTAAACAGAAATTCCAGGGGAAAGATGTTTCTTACGACAAAGTAATACTTGAAGATGGGACAATCGTGTTTGATATTGTGACCTCACAGATAAAACAGAGATGTTCCTTTACAGAAATTTAGAAAGTATGATATAATAATGGTTCAGGGTCTGAAGATCAAAAGACACTCATGTATTCATGCAGGGCTTTTGAATGAAATTAATGAATCCTGAGAGGAGAAAACATGAGTGAATTAAATGAACCACACGTACATACACTTGAAGATGGCACAGTGATCGAGCATTCTCATGGAGAGCATTC
>NZ_CAKROJ010000086.1 GCF_934372025.1 uncultured Blautia sp. | reverse complement strand
AAAAATCTGACCAGTGAAGCAACCAGGGAGATGGAAAACAGATGGAAGAAAGAGGTATAGCTTTACTTATATGAGAGAAAGTGAGGAATTTAAAAGAAAATGAACTATTTTGACTGTCATGCAGACACACTGACTGAAATTGTAAAACCTGGAGACAGCCTGGATGAGAATTCAGGTGATCTGGATCTGAGAAGAGCAGGAGATTTTGTAGAAAAATATACACAGATTTTTGCTGTCTGGAAAGATGCAGAGAAGCTGGACAGAGAAGATCCTGACCGGGATTTCCTGCGGCTTTATCATCGTGCTATGGCATATCTTGAGGATGAAAACCGTAAGATTGCATTGTGCCATAATGGAGCGGAAATGGAGAAAGCACACAGACAGGGAAAGGCAGCTGCATTTTTATCTATTGAAGACTTGTCTGTTATGGGAAAGCATATTGAAACAGCTTATGAAATGGGATTTCGCTTTGCAATGCCAGCCTGGAACTATGAAAATAAATATGCATGCGGAGCCGCCTTTGATCAGACAAAAGGGTTGACTTCTGAGGGAAAAGCAATCGTAAAAACTCTGACAGAACAGGGAATCGTGATAGATGTTTCGCATTTGTCAGATCAGGGAGTTGATGATCTGTTTGAGATAACAGACAGACCGATTATGGCATCTCATTCTGATATAAGAGAGGTATGGAATATGCCTCGTAATATTCAGAAGTGTCATCTGGCAGAACTGATCTGCAGAAAAGGACTTATAGGAATGAATTTTTGTGCCGCGTTTGTGGGAGAGAAACCACAGATATCGGATCTTTTGAAGCATATGGATGCAGTTCTGGAAATGGGAGGCGAAGACTGCCTTGCCATAGGTGGTGATTTTGACGGCTGTAACGGACATTTTCCGGAGGGAATAAATGGTGTACAGTCTATTCCACTTTTGAGAGAAGAACTTCTGAAACATGGTTTTACAGAAGAACTGACAGAAAAGATCTTTTATGAAAATGCACATCGTTTTGTGATGGAAAATCTGTAAAAGTGAAATCTGGAAGAAAAGAGGATATAAAGCATATGGAACATACAATCGATCCTGTATATGATGAAAACTCCCGGATTCTGATACTCGGAAGCTTTCCGTCAGTGAAGTCCCGAGAGCAGAAATTTTTTTACGGACATAAGCAGAATCGTTTCTGGAAAGTGATTGCGGAAATTTTGGGATGTGAGTTGCCACAGACAATAGAAGAAAAGAAGGAAATGTTGCTTGCACACCATATTGCGGTGTGGGATGTGATCCAAAGCTGTGAAATCAAGGGTTCTTCAGATGCAAGCATCCATGACGTAGTTCCAAATGATCTGTCCAGAATACTGGAAACTGCTGACATTCAGACAATCTACACAAATGGTGGAAAAGCTTATGAACTGTATTGCAAATACATTTATCCAGTGAATGGAATTGAAGCACAAAAACTTCCGTCAACCAGTCCTGCCAATGCAGGATATTCTCTGGAACGGCTTAAAGAGATTTGGGCTACAGCAATTAAGTCAGAGAATTTATGATGCTATAAAAGTGAGTTCAGTAGTTGCAAGGTGATAAAGTTAAGAGTTATAGAAGAAAAAGGACATCCCACAATCAGGGATGTCCTTTTTAGAAAAGGAAGCGTTAATTATATGTGAAGCAGATGTCTGACAAATGAAAGAAAACCCTTATGACCATAGTTATCATAGTCATTTGCAAAATTGTCACAATACATATAACGTTCTGTTGTGATCCATTCCGGGATAGGAAGTATATCCTGTGTATTTGTATAAATATCGAACTTCATAACAACGCCTCCTTTAAATATTTTTTATGTTAATTACAGTATAGCACAAAAATTAATAAAATCTATAGGGGCGAATTCTAAAAATAAAGGGGAAAATATGTGCTAATAGCACAATGATATGCTATAATAAATGGAGAAGAGTTAAGAGTGCAAATTCTATAAATATAGTGGGAGGGTTTATGAGTTTTACGATAGAAGATATGATACTGACAGCTGAACAGAGGTATGAAATGAAGTTTCTGGCTGGCCGGAATGGCTGGGCAAATTCGATAAGCTGGGTGCATCTTTTGGAAGATACAACGATTATACAGAATTTTTGGGGCAAGGAACTTGCAGTGACAACAGGTTTGGGATTCCCGGAAAAAGAAGACTGGATGAACCTTGCAAGGAAGTTGAATAAGTATCATGCTTCCGGTCTGATCATTAATGTTGGGCAGTACATCAATGATGTTCCGGAAGAATTACAGGCATATTGTGATGAGAATGATCTTCCGCTGCTGACAGTACCCTGGGAGGTGCATCTGTCAGACATGATAAAAGATTTCAGTATTCATGTATTTCTCCAGGACAATACTGATGAGCAGATCGCATCAGCGTTGATTGCAGCTATTGAGACACCTGAAAATCAGAAAGCTTACAGAAAGGAATTATTGCAGCATTTTGATGTGGATGGAAGCTTTCAGGTGATTCTTATGACGTTTGAAGGACTGGACGCGATGGATACAGTGGAACGGAAAAAAATGTCTTATCGAATACAGGTATATCTGGAGGACATTTCGCATAATGCAAGTTTCTTTTACTATAATTCTGATTTTGTGCTGGTGGCAAATGCGCTTTCGGAAGAATACTTATGTAATCTTGTAGAGGGTGCATTAAAAAGAGGAAAAAGGCGTATGCCTGGAGTGGAACTTTGTGTTGGGCTGGGAAGTAAATGTATGGATATTTCAAGTCTTTCAGTGAGTTACAAAAGAGCAAAAGCAGCTGCGCATATTGCAATCACACAAAAAAAACAGGTGGTAAAATTCGATGATTGCGGCTTGTATCGACTGCTTTATATGATTGAAGATAAAGAAATACTAAAAGAAATGGAAAATGAGTGTCTGGCAGATCTGGAAGAACATGACCGTAAATATAATGCAGGGTACGTGGAAACTCTTAAATCATATCTGAAACATAACGGAAGTATTCAGGCAGTTGCTGCAGAATTATACACACATCGTAATACGGTGTTATATCGAATTGGAAACATCAGAAAAATATTAGGAAATGAATTGAAAACACCGGAAGAGAGACTTCCATATCAAATTGCTTTTTATATCAGAAATATGCATAGATAATCAGAAATATGTATCTGTGCATGGAGAATGTAAAACATAAAAATCGTGTGCCCTGAGGCACACGATTTTACGCTTCGCTGGAAGATTCAGTATCGTCAGTTTCTGTTTTATCAGGTTTTTCAGGAAGAAAAACACGTACACTTTCGATACGGTTTTTATCAAGCTTATCAACTACCAGACGAATACCATCGTCTGTAATAACCTGATCACCGGCAACCGGAAGTCGATCCAGATGTTCGATGATAAGACCACCAAGAGAATCATAATCTTCAGAATCAAGCTCAGTTCCAAGATGATCATTTATATCATCAAGGCTCATAGAGCCTTCTATGATATATTCATGGTCAGAAATCTTTTTGATCAGTTCATTTTCACCTTCATCATATTCGTCATGAATTTCACCGACAATCTCTTCAAGGATATCTTCCAGGGTTATGAGACCTGTCATTTCACCGTATTCATCAAGGACAATTGCAATATTGAAGGTGGACTCACGCATTTCAACCAGAAGTTCCGAAATATCTTTGTATTCATAAGTAAAATGTGGTTTACGCAGATAATCGCGGATATTGAAAGAATCTTTCGGGTCATATAACAGAAGGTCTTTCATGTTGATGATGCCAACGATGTTGTCCTGGCTGTTTTCATATACAGGAAGACGGGTAAAACGATCTTCACGGAAAATATCAATCAGCTCTTCATAACTGGAATCAACGTCTGCAAAGGTTACATTAACTCTTGGAACCATAATATCCTTGGCATTCGCATCACCCAGGTCAAATACATTGTAGATCATTTTCTTTTCGTCAGATTCTATGACACCGTCTTCGTGACTGACATCAACGATTGTACGCAGCTCTTCTTCAGTCATAGCCTGGCTGGCAGCATCAGGATCTACGTGGAGCAGTTTCATAAACACTCTTGAGAATAAATTGATAATGAAGATAAAAGGTGTCATAAGTGTCATAAACAAATTTAACACCGGTATATAACGTAACGTGATCTTCTCTGCATTCAGTGTAGCGTAATTCTTAGGGGTGATTTCACCGAATATCAGGATAGCTACAGTCAGTGCAGCAGTGGCGATACTCACCATATAGCCGCCAAAACTATATGCCAGCGAAGTGGCAAGGGAAGAAGCGGTAATATTAACAAGGTTATTTCCAATCAGGATGGCACTGAGCATCTTTGCTGTGTGGTTCTCAACAATGTCCAGAACCTTGGCTGCACGCTTATTTCCCTCATCTGCAAGAGTTCGCAGCCTTATTTTATTTACTGCCATCAGTGCTGTTTCATTTGATGAAAAAAATGCAGATAATGCCAGTAGTATGATCAGAATAATTAGTTGGTAAGTGTCACTCGCGTCCACTCGTAAAATTCACTCCTTTATATATATGTATTAGTCGAGATCTTTACCTGTGAGCATTTTGTATGCCTGCAGATATTTCTCAATAGTTTTGTCAACAATTTCCTGTGGCAGTGTCCAGTCGTTGTCAGGATTTGCTTTCAGCCAGTCACGTGCAAACTGTTTGTCGAAGGATGGCTGTCCATGTCCTGCTTCATATCCGTCTGCCGGCCAGAAACGAGAACTGTCAGGTGTCAGCATTTCATCTCCGATCACCATGTTTCCGTCTTCGTCAAGACCAAATTCAAATTTGGTATCTGCAATAATAATTCCCTTTTCAAGTGCATATTCAGCACATTTTTTGTAAAGAGCAATTGTATTGTCACGAAGCTTTTCAGCAAGTTCACGGCCTCTGCCCGGGAAATGTTTTTCAAGATGATCAATGCTCTGCTCGTAAGAGATATTCTCATCGTGGTCACCGATCTCAGCTTTGGTTGACGGGGTGTAGATTGGCTCAGGAAGTTTATCAGATTCCTTTAATCCTTCAGGAAGTGTGATCCCGCATACGGTACCATTTTCCTGATAGCTCTTCCAACCGCTTCCTGTGATATATCCGCGAACGATACATTCAATCGGAAGCATGTTCAGTTTGCGGCACATCATAGATTTTCCGGCGTATTTTTCCTGCTGGAAAAACTCAGGCATGTCGTTCACATCGACAGAAATCATGTGATTAGGAAGAATATCCTCAGTCAGATCAAACCAGAATTTGGACATCTGTGTCAGTACAGTTCCTTTTTTGGTTACTTCGTTATTAAGGATAACATCAAAACAGCTGATACGGTCAGTAGCAACCATGATCAAACTGTCACCATTATCATAGATCTCACGTACTTTACCTTCTTTAATTGGTTTTAATTCCTGCATGTTTTTGCACCTCGTCATATGTTTTTTTAGAATTTCAAGGTTAAAATAGCACTTTTTACCGTAAACTGTCAAGATACAATTGCAAATTGTATACACAAAAAATATGTGAGACTATCAGACAAAATTTGTATTTACCCAGTATTTTGTCTGGTGCATTTATAAATACATTTTTTATCATGGTGATTTATGTATAATTATAACATTTAATAAGAAATTATACAACAGCTACATACAGCATAATTGAAGTCAAACTCCCGTGAACGTAACTAGATATATTGTCAGGAATCTGTTATAATTAATAAGTACAAAACAGAAAAAATATGAATCAGGAGATAAATTCAGGAGGAAGGAAAATGAGTACAAAAGCAGAGCAGGCAATCGCATTTCATGACAGAGGATATAACTGTGCACAGGCTGTGGCATGTGCATTCTGCAAAGAATTCGGAATTGAGGAAGAAGAGATGTTCCGTATTTCCGAGGGCTTTGGATTTGGTATGGGAATGATGGAAGTATGTGGTGCACTGTCCGGAATGATCATGATCATTGGACTGGAGAACAGTGTCGGAAATCTGGATAATGGAAAACCGACGAAGGCAGATACTTACAAAAAAGTAAAAGAATATGTAAAGAAGTTCCAGGAACAGAATGGTTCTTATCTTTGCAGAGAATTAAAAGGTGTGGAAACAGGAAAGGTTCTTCGCAGCTGCCCGGACTGTATCCGTGATGCGGTTGCACTTACGGAGGAATATCTGGCTGCACAGAAAATAAAACTTTCAGAATAAAAATTTCACAGGTTTTGAATAAAGAAATAAAGAATCCGCCAGGACAGAGTACATATAAAATGTAAATCTGCACTGACGGGTTTTTCTTTTAAAATTATTCAGCTACTTTGACAAATTGACTGTTATACAGATTTTGATAGAAACCACCTCTGGACATAAGCTCATCATGTGAACCTTGTTCGATGATACTTCCGTCTTTCATAACGAGAATTTCATCAGCGTTTCGAATAGTAGAAAGACGGTGAGCTACGATAAAGCTTGTTCGTCCTTCCATAAGACGGTCAAATGCTTCCTGAACCAGAAGTTCGGTACGGGTGTCAATACTTGAAGTTGCCTCGTCAAGAATCAACATTGGAGGCAGGCAGAGCATGACACGGGTAATGCAGAGAAGCTGTTTTTCTCCCTGACTCAAACTGTCTTCCTTTAAATGAGAATCAAGACCATTCGGAAGACGGCGGATAAATTCCCAGCTATGTGACCGCTTTGCTGCTTCTATAATTTCTTCATCTGTAGCATCCGGTTTACCGATGTTAATGTTATCACGTACAGTTCCGTTTTTGATCCAGGTTTCCTGAAGAACCATACCAAAACTGCTTCGCAGGGAATGGCGTGAAATCTGATCTATCGGATGTCCGTCAATGGAAATTGTTCCTTTTGTAACATCATAGAATCGCATCAGAAGATTGATGAATGTTGTCTTGCCACATCCGGTTGGTCCGACGATTGCTATTCGTTTACCCGGCGCTGCATGAAGATTGAAGTTTTCAATCAGCTTTTTGTCAGGAACATAGCGGAAACTTACATTTTCAATGTCGACTTTGCCTTTTACATCTGACAATTCTTCCTGAGAATCCTGACATTC
>NZ_CAKROJ010000085.1 GCF_934372025.1 uncultured Blautia sp. | reverse complement strand
TATGGTAATATTACCTTTGATGTTTGTCAATCCAATATTCTGATACAATTTCTTGACTTCTACCAGTTCAGGCTGCGGAGTTCTGTCTGTTGTTTCTTTGAAGTCAAGCCATACAACAGTGTCATCCTTTTATCCCTGTAAAATTTCACAAAACTAGATTTTATATTCTTCTATTTCTGTTACTCTATTTCCTTTCTGCTCCTTCCATATCATAAGATATAATTTGTAATCCAGCGAATCACGTGCAATGGTAAAAGGTTCTTCTCTCAGGATTTCTGCACAAATACCCTGCTTTTCTAATTCTGCCTGATGTTCTTCCACCCTTTTCAGCGTATTTTGATACTTTTGTTCCATATCTTCTCCAAAAATTCGCCTTGGATAAACGGCAGACGCCTGTCTGAGTCTTTCTGTCAGCAGTTCCACTATTTTGCAGTGTTTCGTTTGATGCAGCATGGCTGCAAGTCTCTTCGCCCAGAATTTTGATGGATATTTTCTGTATATAGAAAGTAGCTTTACAAAAGAAGCATCGCCACACTCCAGAGCCAGCCTTTCCATATAGTCGATCGCATCATTTGATGGAACCCACGGATGTTCGCGCGGCACGATATATTTCTCCGGAACCGCCGGATAACAGCAATAATTCAATGGTGGAAATTCTACAAGTACAGACATATTCTTTTCTTCTTCTGTACAGTATTTTTCTCCCAGATAATCATATTTATCTCTCATGATTGCCAGCCTGTATTCTAGCTGACGCAGATATTCATATCCTTTTACCCAGAAATGTCCCGTATGGGCATATTCATATAAGTAAACTTCCAGATTAAGATCTTCAAAAAACAACGTCAACACTGTATCCTTCTGTTTCACAACAAGCACAAACCTGCCATCCTGTCTGGTCATTGATGCCTGCAATTCCCCCTGATAATCACCGTGGTATTCTCCCGTCATCCGCGCATTCCGAAATACAAGAAAGCTTTCCACTGCATCATTCATTAGATACACCAGTCGAATATCCATATTTTGTATTTTTTCTCCCGAAACCGTACTCTTATCAGCCTGTACAGTTTCCGGAAAAAGCAGCTCAAACTGATTCTGTTCCAATAGCTGCGCCAGTTTATCCAAAACTTCTTCTGTCATTCTTCTCCTAACCATTCCCAATACCTATTCTGGGATAAAAAGCTGAAGATCAGATCTCAACTACGAAATCTGCCATTTCACGTAGCTTCCGTTCTCATCCTTGTTTACAATCAACTGATCTTCTATCTCTTGTTTCAATTCTGATACATGAGAAATAATACCAATCAGTCTGGAGCCTTCTGCCATCTCCTGCAGCACTCGAACCGCCTGGTTTCTGGAATGTTCATCAAGGGAACCAAAACCTTCGTCGATAAACATCATATCCAGGTTGATCGCCGCCGAACTTTGCTGGATCTGATCCGCCATTCCAAGTGCCAGAGACAGTGCCGCCATAAAAGATTCTCCACCGGAAAGTGTACGAATTTCACGTTCTTTACCTGTTACTGTAGAATATACCATCAGGTCAAGACCTCTGTTCCTGCCCTCTCCTGCTTTCTCCAGATCACACATCCGAAGTTCAAACTGCCCTGCCGACATCTCCTGAAAGCGTCGGTTTGCCGCATAGAGAATTCTTTCCAGATAATATCTCTGCACATATGTTTCGAGGTCCATGCGGGCTCCACTAACGTTTCCGGAAGTCATTCGATAAAGTGCATCGATCCGGGCATGTTCTTCCAGCAAGGTCTTTCGTTCTTCTAATTTAGATAAAAGCGAATCCAGGACCTCTCTGTTGTCTTTGTTGTTTATGCGCAGCCGATCATAGATCTTTTCCGCTTCCAGATACGCTGCTTCTGCGGCTTCTTTTTTCTTCTGGATTTCTTCCAGAACCGGACGGTTTGCTTCACCGATCGCATTCTGCGCAGCTGTTTTACCGGCCTCTGCAGCGGCCTTCTTCTGGGCATAAGCAGTGACTGTCTGCTGGAATTCCTCTGCGGCAATGCGGCTATAGGTCTCCACAAGTTCCTTCCATGCTTCTTCATTCATCTTCTTATTTTCCATTATTTTTATATAAAAAGAATCTCGTTCATCCGCCAGCCTCTTCTGTTCCGGCAGCTCATGCTGGTAGCGGCTGATCAGAGCTTCTGCCTGCTTCTGTGTATTCAAAGTCACCTCAGCCTCTTTGGAAGCCTTCGCATAAATTTTCTCTGCATGATTTCGCGCCTTTTCAGACTGGCGCAGAGCCTCTTCGGCATCCTCTTTTGTCTGGAATTCTGAAGATCCCTTCATATTCTTCAATTCTGCCTCACTGGCTGCCAGTTTTTCTGCCGCTGCTTTTTCATCTTTCCGACATTTCTCCAGTTTTTCCTGGAGTTCTTTTTTCTGCGCATCCATCTTCTGGAGATTCTCGCGAATCTGGAACAGAAGCTTCTCCTCCGAAGCCAGTTTCTCCAGTTCTGCCTCTGTCTGCTGCTTCCACAATTCCAGAGCATTGCTCATTTCTGTCACCGTTGTCTCTTCTGTTATAGAAGAAATACTTCTGCGCAGTCGTGCCTGAAGCTTGTGAACGCTTTCAACATACGTATCTTTTCGCGTTTTATATTCGCTATTCGCTGCGGCCGATTCTCCTGACTTCTGCTCCTGTTTTTTACGGAGTTTATCCACATTCTCCTGCATGATCTGCAGTTTTTCTTCGGAGATATCCACATGATCCACACTCTTTTGATGTGGATGAGGGTGTTCTGTTGAACCGCACACCGGACATGGTTTTCCAGGTTCCAGTTTTTCCGCAAGAAAGCCTGCCTGAGCATTCAAAAAGCGGCGCCTCAGTTCTTCATATTCTGCATTGGCAGTCTCATAGTCCTTCGTTGTCTTTGCATAATCATCTCGGGTCTTTATAGCTATCTGGCGGCATCGTTCCGCCTGCTTGCCAAGCGCACGTACCTCCTGAATCTCCTGCGAAACAGCATCAGCCTCCTGCTTTTTATTCTCTGCGATCACCAGTTTTTTTTCTGTCTCGGCCAGTTCCTCACTCTGTGCTTTCCACTTTGTTTCCTGCTGATCCAGTTTTTCCTGAGTTTCACATGCTTTCTTCGTAGTTTTTGCCGCAGCATCATTAGCTTTTTTATCAGCTTCCACACGCATGCGAAGTACATTTATCTGGCCAAAAATCTCCAGTGCCTTCTCTACTTTTTCCACAGTCTTGCTATGATTCTGAATCTCCTGATCACGAATCTGCTTCGACTCTTTTTCTGTATTTTCAGCTTTTTCTCGTGCTTCTTTCAGCGCCGGGAGAGTTTTTTCCTGGTTTTCCAATGCCTCTTTTGTATCCTTCAGATGCTTCCGCGCATCCTCCAAAAGGGCATAATTTCCCTGTATCTCATAGGCATCTCTGATACGGCTGATCAGAGATAAAAGCGCCTCTGTCTTTGCTTTGTCAGCTTCGCATTCCTTGAGTTTCTGCTCCGCAGCATCCAGCTGCTCAAACCATTTCAAAAGCCCTTCCGCTCTGGTATAGGCTTCGTTTTTTGCGTCTCTGTCCCTGCCGGCTTTTCGATATGCATTCTCTGCTGCAAGTGTATGTTCATTAAACCAGTTACACAGAAGTTCCAACTCATCCAAAAAATCGGAAAGCCGTGACATTTCTCCATCTGTCAACTGTTCTTTCAGCTCTTTTATTTTCTCGGATTTGTACTCCTCAGGTATGCACACTCTACCCAAATTGCTCTGACATTGAGTCCTGAGAACCGCAATATCTTTTTCTTTTGTTCGCTTTCGGTTAGCCAGTTCATTTACGATATCCTGGTACATTTCGGTATTAAATAACTTTCGAAAGATCACCTTTTTGTCATCCGATTTTGCACGGAGAAGATCCATAAATTCACCCTGGGCAATCATTGCAACCTGCATAAACTGACTCTTTGTCAGACCAACGATCTCCTGGATCTTACGGTCTGTTTCCTTGGTCGGATACTCCATTCCATCCGGCATGATCAGGCTTACGGAACCTGTATTTTCTTTTGCTTTTCCTTTATTGGCTCCCCTTGTGATCGGTTTAAGATGCCTTGGAACACGGCGCACAGTATAGATTTCCTGCTCCTCGCCACTTCTCTCCGAAAAAACAAGTTCCACAAACGGCTCATACTCATAACTCACGTACTGACTCTGGAGAACTACTCCCTCTTTTTTATTTGAGGAAGAACTTGCCTCACCATAAAGAGCAAATACGATCGCATCGAAAATCGTTGTTTTGCCGGCTCCGGTGTCTCCCGTTATAAGAAAAAGATTCTGGTTTACTTTTTCAAAATCAATCGTTGTCTCTTTGCCATAAGAACCAAAAGCCTGCATTTTTAAACGTAAAGGTTTCATCTTATTTCACCCCCTGAACGGTATGGAGTACATCCTGCAGAATCGCCTTTTCTTCCTCATTAATTTCTTTCAAAAAGGAACAGCAAAGCTCATAAGGATCCAGCAATTCTTCTGTCTGCAATGCCCGACTGTAATCTGCTTTTCGCTGATTTTCTCTGCGTATTTCAAGAAGATTCGGAAAAGCCAGGCGAATGCGTTCCTGCATATCGATCACATCCAGATCCGCTTTATCTGTCAGGATCACTGTCACATAATCTGTACAGTTTTCTTTTAAAACCTCTTCCAGAGTTCCTTTGACAACCTTTACTTTATGCAGTGGTTTCAGGGGAAGCACAGTCGTTTTAAGCTCTCCCTTTGCATCCATTTCCACCATAATGATGCCTTTTTCCTGCTCCGCTTCACTCACGGAACATGCAAGCGGAGTTCCACAATAGCGGAAAGCTTCACTTCCAACTTTCATCGGTTTGTGGATATGGCCAAGGGCTGCATAATCAAATTTTTCCAGAACATCAGCGGATACTTCATCGATATTTCCTACCGTACGCATCTCAGAATCCATACGTTCGATATCTTCGGCACGCTTTCCTGCCGGAAGATAAAACTGATGGCTGACCAGAACGTTTCGCTCCGCAGAATTGATTTCTTCACGCTCGATCAGTCTGTGAAGGGTCTTATCATAAGAAAGATTGTTTCCATTTTCATCCGTTCCAACGACTGGTTTTACCACAGATGGACGCACAAACGGAAGCAGATAAAAGTTCACGTTTCCATACGCATCTTTCAGAGTGACCTTCTCGATATATTCATTTTCGGTCCTTGGCGGCTGCCCGATCATGTACACCTTCTGCCTGGAAAGTACTTTTCGAAAGCAGTCCACTCTAGGTGCACTGTCATGATTTCCACTTATCATCATGATCACCGCATCCGGAACCGCTTCTGTTAGGTTTTCCAGAAACTGGTCAAACACTTCGACTGCCTCAGCAGACGGAACCGCCTTATCATAAATATCTCCCGCGATCACAACGGCATCCGGGCATTCCTGTTTTGCCTGTTCTGTGATCTCATTTAAAATATATTCCTGATCTTCGCGGAGATCCCGGTTCATCAGTTTTAATCCTATATGCAGATCTGATAAGTGAAAAAATTTCATCGTCATGCTCCTCTCTGGCAATATTTTCTGTAGCTTTTTATATCATAACATTTCCACCGTCTGAACCTCAACCGTTTCCTCAAAGAACCTGGCGCGCCGTCCCAGACTACTGGTCCGTCTGAAGGACCTGTTGCCGAATCTGTATTTATTGCAGGTATGTTTGTAAAATATGCAAAAGAATACGTCGAATCAATGAGATCATTGGAAACAAAAAAGAAACTCTGGATTCTGTAAAAAACATCTGGATACCAAATATGGCATTCTGCTTCTGCAGCCAGCATAAGAAACTTTTCGACAAAATACTAGTCCAAATTAGATTTCATATATATTGACGTATTCTGATGTTTTTTTTATAATCAAACTATACCTACATAAGATAAAGAATTGAATATGATTCGACTATAATTTTATGTAGGGAGGTTTTCTATTGTTTCAAATTTCATATTCCAAAAAGGCAGTCAAATTTTTAAAACGACAAGATGTTCCTTCACAAAAAAGATTAATAGCTGCCATTTCCAGACTTCCATTAGAAGGTGATATAAAGAAATTACAGGGCATCGACGGATATCGTCTTCGTGTAGGGAATTTCAGAGTTTTATTTAATGTTAATGGTATCATAATAGATATCATTGATATTGGAAACCGTGGTCAGATTTATAAAGGAGTGTGATACTATGTCCAATATAAAGGAACGAATTTTCGGAGCTGTTACTGTTATGAGTGAAGAGGATGCACAAAAAGTCTGGGATCTGATTCTCTCCACTTTTGCTCTTGATAATATCGAACAGGTTGTGCCTGAGCCTGATGAACAGGCAATTATGAATGCTTATAAAAATGGTGTTCCTGATTACCAGCCCTCTGTTTCTCAGGAAGATTTGCTTAAAGAATTGAATTTAAAATAAGACAGAAAAAAGTTCCTGACAAAGTGCCGGGAACTTTTTCTATCTTATTTTTTATTTGTGTTTCTTCAGTATCCTTGTCTGCAGCGGAGCCATGACTTCGCTTTCAGTTCCATAGAGCAGTTCATATTCTGCCGGAACAGCGACAGTCTGTGGTTTTCGTGCGTAGTTCTGGATGAAGAGATATTCTGTATCTTCGCTTTCTCTTACAGTTACGGCAACACCTTCCGGAATGAATTCGACTGGAGATTTCAGTCCGGCTTCTGCTGCTACTCTGCCATAGAAGTCCTGGTAGAATCCAAGTTCCATATCCGCGCATACATAATATACATGACCTTTACCAAATGCTTTGTGTGTCAGCACCGGGTATCCCTGATAGAAGTCCTCGCCGTAGCGCATCAGTACTTCTGCATCGGAAATTTCAACCAGTTCGCAGAGATTTTTGCAGGAATATACATTGCTGATTCCAAGATGGCTTCCTGCCTGTGGAATCGCATGATTTTCTTCCCCGTCATAGAGAGCATCGATCTCTGCGCTGCGGATTCCTGTTACGTCCATCAATCCATATGGAGTTCCGTCAAGGAAGCACTTGTCTGTGCCATCTACCAGTCCAGACCAGTAGGAAAGCACCAGAGTTCC
>NZ_CAKROJ010000084.1 GCF_934372025.1 uncultured Blautia sp. | reverse complement strand
TGGTTTCAAAAAGAAAATTTTTCAGTATTGCAATCATGATGTTTGTCCTGTTTTTTCTGTTTCAGTTTTCCATGGTAGTTCGAGATAAAAAGAATGTATATGATAAAAATTCCAGTCTTACAGAGAAAAAGGCAGATGGTAAGAATCAGTGGACCCCTTCAGACAGTGAGGCAGGAGAGGATATTTCTGTTGTTTTTGTGGGAAATGAAGCCGGTGATATGGGAATTTCCGTGAGCAGATGGTGTACCTATGCCAAACGAGAGTTCATTTCCTGTGAAGCTGTAAGCAGATATTCTGTGGACGATGAAAACCTTCCGGAGATGATGATTCTGGAATCTGAGAAATATGCAGAGGGAGAAAACCTTTCAAAGCTGAAGGAACTGGAAAAAAAAGGAGTTATTATCGTCTTCGGATGTCTGGAGAATGTGAAGAACATTCAAAATAATCAGGGACTGATGAAATTTCTTGGAATCCAGAAAGTTGTCACAGATAAAACACACCTCACAGGGGTAAAACTGTTTGAAGGACTGCTCCTTGGAGGTGAAATTACCTATATTACACCGGAAGATAAAGAGGAAAAACAACGCCAGGATCTGGAGCTGGATGTTCCCTGGTATCAGGTAGGAAGCGGAACAAAAACCTATATGGTAGGGCTTTTCGATGAAAAAACAGGAAAAAATGTTGAAAATGAGGATCTGCCGACGCTCATCTGGCGAAATGGAATAGACTACGGAAGTGTCTTTGCGGTAGTTGGAGATTATATGAAAGACAGTACTGCTCTTGGACTTCTGGATGGAATGAGAGCAGAGGCAATGCCATATATCATTTATCCGGTTGTCAATGCGCAGAATCTTTCCATGGTTAATTTTCCTGTCTTTGCTGATGAAAATAATGATGAAATGCTGAAGTTATACAGTCAGTCTGCGACAGGCATTGCCCGGGATATTATGTGGCCTTCTCTGATTTCTATCGTTCAAAAAAGTGATATGAAAATGACTTGTTTCATCCAACCGCAGGCAGATTACACAGATGATGTGGAACCCCAGTCAGGGATGCTGGAATTTTATCTGAAACAGATGAAAGAGCAAAAAAGTGAGGCAGGAATTTCACTGGAATATCAGAAACTGGATAAAGCAGAAGATAAGGTCATTAAGGACACGAATTTTTTTGAAAATGAAAAGATAGATTATCGTTTTGGTGCAGCATTTGCAAAAGAAAAAGATCTGAAAGGAATTCTGAAAGACACGGATTCCGGTCTTCTTGGAGACGTTGGAACTCTGGTCTGTGACTATACAGAGAACCAGCCGGTGGTCTCTTATTACAGTGATTCCGTAACGTTACAGACTGTGACAAGTGATGGAATGAATTATGCATACAGTGATGATATTCGGATGCGAAGCATTCAGACAGCGCTTGGATACACGAATGTTATGCTGGATATGTATGACATTTTCTGGCCGGAGAGAAGTACTGACCGATGGGAAGTCATGCAGAAGCGCTTCTCCAGTAATCTTCTTACATACTGGAAAAATTTCGAATGTTTTGGCAGTACCACTCTTTCTGAGAGTAACGCAAGAATCAGAACATTTCTTAATCTGGCATACAGTCAGTCACGTGAAGATAATACAATTACACTTCGGACATCGGAACCGGGAAGCTGGTTCATTCTCAGAACACATGGTGAAGAGATTGAAGAGATTGACGGCGGCAGTCAGACAGAGATAGAAGATGGCGCATATCTGATCTGTACAGAAGATACTACAGTAAAGATTCAGTTAAAAGAACCGGGGCTTTACTATGATACCCGCAAAAACTGATTTGAAGAGAGGGAAAACATGAAGGTTTGCATAGTTGCAGAAGGCTGCTACCCATATGTGGTCGGTGGCGTCTCAGGATGGATCAACAGTCTGATCAAATCTTTTCCGAATATAGAATTTATCCTGCTTGCAATTGTGGCAAACAGGTCGCAGAGAGGAAAATTTGTATATGAACTTCCGGAAAACCTGACGCAGGTATATGAACTGTATCTGGACGACTGTGAGTGGGAGGAAGGAAGAAAAACAGAAAAGAGCAGAAAAAAAGCCCGTCTTTCCAGAAAAGAATATAAAGAAGTTCTGAATATGGTACTCAACAGAAAGACAGACTGGAGTGTTATTTTTGATCTGTTCCATAATGGAGAAATCTCCGTGGACAGATTTCTGATGGGACCGGACTTTTTTGAGATTGCCAGGGAATGTTATAACAGGCAGTATCCGAATATCACATTTTCAGATTTCCTCTGGACGCTTCGCTCTATATATCTGCCGCTGTTCTGGACGTTAAAAATGGATGTTCCCAAGGCAGATCTGTACCATTGCGTTGCAACAGGTTATGCCGGTGTGCTTGGAAGTATGGCAAAGCATTTTCATGGAAGTTCTCTTCTGATCTCGGAGCATGGAATTTATACCAGAGAGAGGGAAGAAGAACTGATCAAGGCGCAATGGGTAAAGGGTGTATACAAAAATATCTGGATCGAACAGTTTAAGAAGATGTCTCTTCTTGCATACGATAAGGCGGATACGGTTACCTGTCTTTTTGAACATGCGAGAACACTTCAGATAGAACTGGGATGTCCGGAAGAAAAAATCCAGGTGACGCCAAATGGAATCGATGTGGATGGTTTTGCAGATTTACCAGGTAAGAGTCAGGACGAGGAACAGATCATCAGTATAGGAGCTGTTCTTCGTGTCAGTCCGATCAAGGATGTAAAGACGATGATACAGGCATTTGCTTTTGCAAAAAAGAAGGTACCGAATCTGAAGCTCTGGATCATGGGACCGACAGACGAGGATAAGAAATACGCGCAGGAGTGCTTTGATATTGTAGAATCACTTGGCGTATCTGATATAGAGTTTACAGGCCGGGTCAACGTTAAGGAATATCTTGGAAGAATGGATTTCACAATTCTTACCAGTATCAGTGAGGGACAGCCATTGACAATTCTGGAAAGCTATGCAGCACATAAACCAACGATAGCTACAGATGTCGGAAACTGTCGAGAATTGATTTATGGAAACGATGATGGATTTGGAGCAGCAGGTATTCTGACTCATATTATGAATCTGGAGGAAATTGCCCAGGCTATGATAGATCTTGCCATAGATCCGGAAAAACGGAGACAGATGGGCGAAGCAGGATATAAGAGAGTTACGTCTTTTTATCGAATTGAACAGATGAAGGAGACTTACAAACAGATCTACCGGAAATTTGCAGAGGAACAGGAGATTGAATGGACAGAGAACCCGTTTCAACTGAAACGTCAGAAAGCAGGATGGAGACAGGATAATGGCTGGAATCGGTGTTAAATTAAACAATATATATGGAAAAAGAACGCTGACAACAAACATCATTGGAATGGGCTATAGTACGATCATGACGATTGCTCCAATGCTTACAGTAATCGGGGCACTTTGTATTATGGAGCATTTTCTTGGTTTTGATTCCGTCGGATATACTACAAGAGAGCTGTTTTCCTGTACAGTACTGTATACTTTTATATTTTCGCTTCTTACAGCATCACCGTTTAACTCTGTGTTATCCAGGTATATGTCAGATATCATTTATGAGGAAACCTTTGAAGATATTCTTCCATGCTATTATGTGGGAATGATTCTGAATATCACATTCAGTGCACTTGTCGGAATACCGTTCTGTATCCACGAACATCTCGTGGGAAATGTGGATATCATTTATGTTTTTACCGGATATTGTGGATATGTTGCTCTGGTACTGGTGTTTTATTCTATGTTGTATCTGTCAATCTGCAAAGATTATAAGAAGATTTCATTTTTCTTTATGATCGGGATGACTGTGACGGTACTGCTGTCCTTTCTGTTTGTAAAGGTTATTCATATGAGCATCACCTATGGAATGCTCCTTGCACTGGCTATTGGTTTCTGGCTGATCGCCTGTCTTGAATTTGCTGTGATACGAAGTTATTTCAGGGAAAACAGTGGCAGATACAGAGATGTATTCCGTTATTTCAGAGATTACTGGCCGCTTGTGGTCACAAATTTTCTGTATACATTGGGACTGTATATTCATAATTTTGTTTTCTGGACGACGGATCTTCATATGGTGGTTGTCAAAAGCTTTGTATGTGTGACAACCTATGATATGGCAACGTGTCTTGCAATGTTTACAAACATTTCTGCGAGTGTAATTTTTATCAGCAGGGTAGAGATGAATTTTCATGAAAGATACAAGGCATACTCGGAGGCTGTCATTGGAGGCAGAGGAGCCGATATTGAGATCACCAGGAATCGAATGTTCAGACTTCTGGCAGAAGAGCTGCTGAGTCTTGCCAGAATACAGTTTATTATTACACTGGTTATTTTTTTGCTATGTATGATCTTTCTTCCGCAGGTTGGTTTTGGAGGAATGACACTTCGTATTTATCCGTGTCTTGCGGCGGGATATTTTATCCTGTTTCTGATGTATGCGGAAATTATTTTTCTTTATTATTTTAATGATCTCAAGGGATCTGTATTTACTGGTCTGGCTTTCTGTGTGGGAACACTGATCGGGAGTATGGTTGCTACACACCTTTCAGATATCTGGTATGGAATCGGCCTGACAGTGGGAAGCTTTATCGGTTTTACAGTTGCCTACCACCGGATTCGATGGATGGAAAAGAACCTGGATATACACATTTTCTGTAATGGACATTTGCTTCGGAAGGCAAAAGGCAGTTGCCCTTCACCGAAAGTATTTGACAGATATGAACAGGAGTAGAGGAGGAGAAAAGAATGGCATCAGGAGATTTATTAACAATATTTTTGATAGTGCTGGGAATCTGTTTGTTTGTGATGGCGATATTGTCGCTGGCGAAGAGAAAGATGACAGAACCGTTTTGCCTTGCATGGGCATGTGTATCGGTGCTGCTTGTCATATGTGGAATACTGATAGAGCCATCTGAACTGGAGCGGTATATAAGCCTCAGGGTTTTGATTCTGATATTACTTATAACGATTGGTGTTGGCTGGATTTTGTGGTTTATAAGCACGCAGATTTCTATTTTGAGACGAAGAAATCAGGAGATTGCAATGCAGATTTCTCTTCTTAATCAGGATAGTGAAAGAATGATGAAGAAATTAGAAGATCTGGAAAAAAGAATGTATGAAGATACTTCAGAAGGGACTGACTTACAAAAATGAAAAAGGTTTTGTTTGTGATCAATACACTTGGCGGTGCAGGAGCTGAAAAAGCCCTCCTTGAACTCTTGAAACGCTTTCCAAAGGAACAGTATGAAGTATCGCTGTATGTACTTCTCGATCAGGGAGAGTTGATTTCACAGATTCCGAAACATGTGAAAATTCTTAACAGGGAATACTCAGATGTTTCGGTGCTTTCAAAAGAAGGAAAAAAAGTCCTTAATAAAAAGATATGGAAACGTCTCTGGATTCGTGGCGCTGTTTTCAGAAATCTGCCTTTTCTGATAAGAAATGCAATTGTCATGCTGAAGAAGGATAAAATCAGACCAGATAAACTTCTTTGGCGTGTAATGTCGGACAGTGGACAGGTTATTAAAGAACATTATGATATGGCAATTGCTTATCTTGAGGGTGGAGCGACTTATTATGTGCATGATCATATCAATGCAGACCGGAAATATACATTTTTGCATGTAGATTATGGATTTGCCGGTTATACCAGGAAACTGGACAGGAATTGTTATCTGGATTTTGACAGGATTTTTACAGTATCAGATGAAGTGAAAAAAAGCTTTGTCGAGGCATATCCGGAGTGCAGGGACAATACATATGTATTTCATAATCTCATCGATCAGAAAGAAATCCGAAGGAAGGCAGAACTTCCGGGGGGCTTTGAAGATTCTTACGATGGTAAAAGGATTCTCACAGTCGGAAGACTGACAGCACAGAAGGCATATGAAATCTCGATTGATGCAATGAAGATCCTCAAAGATCACGGTATAAAAGCAAGGTGGTATGTCCTTGGAGAAGGAGAACTGAGAGAAAAACTGCAGAGTCAGATCAAACGTCTTGGTCTGGAGAAAGATTTCCTGCTTCTGGGAGCAAAGACAAATCCTTATCCGTATTATAAACAATGCGATCTTTATGTCCATGCGACTCGTTTTGAAGGTAAGAGTATTGCAATCCAGGAAGCACAGACGCTGGGTTGTTCGATTCTTGTATCAGACTGCAGTGGAAACAGAGAGCAGGTCATTCAGGGAGAAGATGGAATGATGTGTGGTCTTACCCCTGAGGAAGTCAGCAAAAATATAGAAGAACTGTTAAAAAATCCGCAGAAATGCAGAGAGCTTGGGAAGAAGGCCTCTGTCAAACTGTCATCAGAAGATAAAGATGTACTGAAATTATTCCAAATCTGAACAACGAAAGAAGGACTGAATGTATGGAAAAGAAAAAAGAAATATTGATTATTATTCCAGCCTACAATGAAGAAAAAACGATCACAGCACTCCTAGAACAACTTGAAAAGCCGGAAATTTCAGAACTTGCAGATGTGCTGGTCATGAATGATGCCTCTTTGGATTCTACAAACTGGATTACAAAGAAGAGAAATCATGTAGTAGTAACACATATATTTAATCTGGGCTATGGAAGTGGTCTGCAGCTCGGATATAAATATGCAGTTCGCAGAAAATATCAGTATGTAATACAGATGGATGCAGACGGACAGCATGATGTATGTAATATCCAGGCAATTTATAAAGCACTGACAACACCAGATGAGAACGGAAAACTTCCGGATATTGTTCTTGGTTCAAGGTTTATGGAAGGAAGTACGGAGTTTCCGGTTTCGACAGCAAAAAAAATTGCATTTGTGTGGTTTCGATTTCTGCTGCGTATAGGTACCGGTAAAAAGTTTACAGATCCAACGACAGGACTTCAGGGACTGAACTGGAAAACATTTTTGTTTTATTCAAAATATAATAACTTTGATGACAAATATCCGGATGCAAACATGCTGATGCAGATGTCTCTTCTTGGGTTTCATATAAAAGAAATTCCAGCAGTTATGCATCCGCGAGTTACCGGAGTCAGTATGCATTCCGGACTGAAACCATTTGTCTATATGTTTCGAATGACATTTTCGCTTATGGCAGTATGGATACGCGA
>NZ_CAKROJ010000083.1 GCF_934372025.1 uncultured Blautia sp. | reverse complement strand
CTTCCAACCTTCGGTCCATCCGGCAGACAGGATCGTTTGAACTGCTGCATGAAAAATCTGCGATAAAAAGTTTTCAGCCATTTAAGAATCGTTTCATCATCATATTCTCCTGCAAAAGCATTCTGTGCCAGACGAAAGATTTTTTTAGGTGGGAATGTCCATCGAAGCATATAATACAAAAAGAAATCATGCAGTTCATATGGTCCGACCAGGTCTTCTGTTTTCTGGGAGATCACTCCGTCTTTTGGAGGCAGAAGTTCCGGGCTGACCGGTGTGTCCAGAATATCAAGGAGAATCTCTTCCAGCGTCTTATCTTCACAGGTATCCGCATAATATCTTACCAGATGACGTACCAGTGTCTTAGGTACAGAAGCATTCACTGCATACATTGACATATGATCTCCGTTATAAGTTGCCCATCCAAGTGCCAGTTCAGAAAGGTCTCCCGTTCCGATCACAATACCGCCAGACTGATTTGCAATATCCATCAGAATCTGTGTACGTTCACGCGCCTGTCCATTTTCATAGGTAACATCGTGTACCTCAGGATCATGTCCGATATCGCGGAAATGAAGGTTCACTGCCTCGCGGATATTAACTTCTTTCAGCGTTACTCCCAGGCATTCGCTCAGCTGACACGCATTGTTGTACGTTCTGTCTGTGGTTCCGAAACATGGCATTGTCACTGCTGTAATTTCTTTTCTGTCCATGCCCAGCATATCAAATGCACGTACCGTTACAAGAAGCGCAAGTGTAGAATCGAGACCTCCTGAAAGTCCGATCACTGCATTATGGCAATGAATATGCGCCAGTCGCTTTTTAAGCCCCATTGCCTGAATATTCAGGATTTCATCACATCGGCGTTCTCTCTCTTCGCGAACTCCCGGCACGAATGGTCTGGAATCAAATTTCCTTATAAGCTCTGTTTCTGTCTGTTCAAGACTGAACGGTTCTTCATTATAACTGATATCCAGTCCTTCCGGTGCAAGATCCGGTGCAAACTGACATGTTGTCATTCTTCGTCTTTCATTATTCAGACGGTGAATGTCAATGTCTGCATAGATCACGCCATTCACAAATCGTCTGCTCTCTGCAAGAATCGTACCATTCTCAGCAATCAGATTCTGACCGCCATATACCACATCCTGTGTAGATTCACCCTCACCTGCAGTCGCATAAATATATCCACAGAGAAGTCTTGCTGACTGTGCACTTACAAGACTCTTTCTATAAGAATCTTTTCCTACAACTTCGTCACTGGCAGACAGATTTACGATAAGATTTGCTCCATGATACGCATGTGCAACGCTCGGTGGATTCGGAACCCAGAGATCCTCACAGATTTCTGCTGCGATCTGAAGTTTGGGCATGTTCTCACATGTAAAGATCATATTAGGAGAAATCCAGATGTCTTCTTCATAAAATTCCTCATCATCGTCTTCATCCATATAATCCGGCTCATCATCCTCTTCGATTTCTTCCAGTTCTTCAAATTCATCGAATTCTGCCATCTCAATATCGACTTCTATATCATCTTCCGTATTTTCGCCATAACGAACTTTGTATGCTTCGCTGTCTATATGAACAGTTCCATCAACTTTCTCACCTGAAGTAAAATATCTCGCCTCATAAAATTCATTATAATTCGGAATATGGATTTTGGGTACAAAACCAAGAATCTCCCCGTGGTTTAATCCTGCTGCAACATTATAAAGCTTTCCATTATATTCCAGTGGAAGTCCTACAAAAATAATCGCATCTACATCTGCAGTCTCCTTCGCAATACGAACCAGCTGTACTTTTGCTTCTTCAAGAAGATTCTCCTGCCAGAACAGATCTCCGCAGGTGTAAGCGGTAATACAAAGTTCAGGAAAGACCATGACCTTTGCTCCCTGTTCTTCCATATCGTGTACCATACGAATGATTTCTGATGCATTAAATTCACAATCTGCCACACGAACATCCGGTGTTCCGGCAGCGACCTTTATAAAACCGTCTTTCACCGCTTTTTCCTCCTATTTGCACTTTCTGAGAATTTCTTTTAATTCCTCTACACTGAATGTATAATTCTTATTACAGAAATGGCAGTTCAGTTCCACTTCCTTGCCTTCCTGAATCATCTCGTTCAGTTCTTTACGACCAATACTGATCAGCGCTCTTTCTACACGTTCCTTACTGCAGTTGCAGTAAAATTCTGTCGGAATCGTATCTGTAATCTCAATATCAAATCCGTCCAGCACCTGTTCCAGAAGACTTTCCGGAGTATGTCCCTGCTCAAGTAATGTTGTTACTGACTGGATCTTCTGAACATTTTCTTCCAGTTTGGCGATCGTAGCTTCTTCGGCAAACGGCATTACCTGTACAATAAATCCACCAGCCTGACGCACTGTATTATCTTTATTCATCAGCACACCAAGTCCTACTGCTGACGGAACCTGCTCGCTGGCTGCAAAATAATACGTAAGATCCTCTGCGATTTCTCCAGTCTGCAGAGTGACCTGTCCTACATATGGCTCTTTGAGTCCCATATCCTTGATAACCTGAAGAAATCCGTTTCCAACTGCTCCTGATACATCCAGTTTTCCCTTTGCATTTGCCGGAATGATCACCTCCGGATCAATCACATAACCTTTTACACGTCCCTTGGAATCTGCAGTTACTGTGATTCCCTGAATCGGTCCGTCGCCCTTTACCTGAAGTGTCAGAATATCTTTGTCCCCTTTCATCATTACACCCATCATAGTACCTGCTGTAAGAAGACGTCCAAGTGCAGCTGTCGCTACCGGACTGGTATTGTGATCCTTTCTGGCTGTCTCTACTGTCTCTGTTGTAACTGCTGCAAATGCTCTGATCTGACTGTCTGCCGCAATTGCTCTTACTATATAATCTTTCATTACTCTGTTACCTCTCTTTGTTCTAGTTATCTTTATTCCAGTTTTCTTTCTTCCGGTTATTTTTTGTTCTGTGCCTTTCCTTTTTCACGTGCCACAAAGAAGAGTCTCTCACTGTTCTCTGTCGGTGCTTCTAAAGTATATGCATCATACACTGCAAGAAGATCCATTCCGGCTTCTCTGATCAGTGTCTCGATTTCTTTCTGTGGATATGCTTTCTGACAGTGAACTTCTTCGGATTTTTCGTATAATCCATCCTCTCTTGGCAGAAAAACTGCCAGTTCATAATAATTCAGCCCTTCTTCCTCATCATAACTGTTATCCCAGATAAAGCTTCCTTCATCACGATTTTCTGCGATTGTAGTGTCTCCCATCAGATCTCTGTACTTATGTACGGTATTCATATCAAACAGAAAGACACCTTCCGGGTCCAGATAATTATTGACCAGTTCAAAAACATGTCTGAGTTCGTCTCTGTCTGTAATATAATTCAGGCTGTCACAGACGCTCACTACTGCCCTTACAGTACCATAGAGTTCAAACTCCTGCATATCCTGCAAAAGATACAGGATATCCTGTCCTGATTCTACCTTTTTCTCCATTGCTTCTGCAAGCATTTCCTCAGAATTGTCCACACCAATCATATCATAACCCTTGCCGGCAAGCAATCCTGTCATTGTGCCTGTTCCACATCCCAGTTCCAGAACCAGTCCATCTGTTATACTATATTCCTTCAGTCGGTCAGCTACATAATCTGCCCAGTTTTCATAATCAATATTGTCCATAAACAGGTCATACACCTGTGCAAATTTCTCATATACGCCCATATTTTTTCTCTCCTTCTTTATTTTCTGCAATTCCCTGTAGTGTTTAAAAAGGCAGATGATCTCTCACCTGCCTTTGTTCTTTCGCGGAATATTATCTGTGAACAGTTACATTGTTTTACTGTACAGGCATATAATATACGTCTGCTGCTTCTCCATGCCAGTAGTAGCTGTTACCCTCGGCATCATATGCATCTACCTCATCTGTGAATGTATAAACATTACCGTCAAAGTCAACCCAGTTTCCGTTTCCATCTGGCTGGATAACAAATGCATGTCCATCAGAGTTACGATACAGTGTTCTTGTCTCATCTGTGTTAGACAACTGCTCATCTGTAAATCCTCCGGAATTTGTCGTTGTACTTCCGGAATTATCGCTGCCGTTCTCCGCAGCATCGGCTGATGTATTGTCTGTTGCTGCATCTGTATTTCCGGCATTCTCTGCGGTCTGCTGATCAGCAGCTGCATTATTGGCATCAGCAGTGTTTGTATCAGCTGCCTGATTGTTAGCTGCTGCCTGCTGCGGTGCAGCTTCTTTAAGTGTGGAATCTCCGAGAATCTGGAAAGATTCAACAGCTGCCTTGACAGATGCAAGTGCATCTTCTGTCTTTACACTGGCATCAATTGTATAATATTCTGTGTCGTTTGCAAATACCTTATGAACTACATACAGATTTCCATTACTCTTATCTGTATTCAGCATCTTTGTTGTATAGCTGTATACACCGATTCCATTAACATCGTTGGATGTGTATTCCTGAATCTCAAAGTCTGTTCCGTTTACTTTATCTCCATCAGCCTGTTCCAGAGATACGGCCATATCCTGTGTGCTTGGAACAACAGTTGCAGCCATTGTTTCCTCTCCCTGACCATGAAGGATCAGAATATTTCCCTCATCCGGAGACTCAAAGCTGACCATATCTGTCTCATCGGTCTTATTGGCCCATGTGGCGTCCGGAAGATTGATTGCAATTGTTTTGTCTGCTGAAGTATACGTAGTACTCTGTACATTCGGTGCAATTGTAGGAGTCGGTGCCGGTGTTTCTGTAGCTTCAGGTATCGGTGTCTCTGTTACTGCAGCCGGTTCCTCTGTAGCTTTTGTGTCTCCTCCAAAGCTGCAGGCTGTCATAAAAACTGACGCTGATATTGCTATTGCTGACATTACAGGTAATCTTTTATTTCTCATAATAACCTCCTTATTATGCTTAGTTCGTAACGGTTCAGAACCATCTGAAGAGTCTCCTTGATTCTATACTTAATCTCTTCTGAATGGTTTCGCTATATTTTACAATTTTATTACATTTTTGTCAACACAGGTGCTTTCCTGTTTCATACATATGAAGTTCATGCAGTGCTCTTGTCGCAGTAATATATTTTGCCTGTATCGCAATACCGCTGTTCTCTTCAGAATTAAATACACCAAATACCTGATCAAACTCGAGTCCTTTCGCCAGATAAAATGTCGTTACTGTCAGACCTTTTTTGAAATTCTGACTGTCGCGGTTCATATAGGTAAGTTCATATTCTCCGTCAGGATCTCTGCTCTTAAGTCTGTCCTCCAGATACAGAAATGCATGCTCGGCTTCCGCTTCTGTAAACAGGATCAAAGCCTCTGTCTCATAATCTGCCCGCTTTTGTTCCCATTTTTCAATAACCATATCCAAAGCTGCTTCGAGATTTTCGAAATGTCTTTCTTCTACTGCCGCTCCATGGCGGTCAAACAGTTCTATATCCTGAATTCCGGTAAGACGATTTGCATACTGTGCGATTTCCATAGTATTACGGTAGCTTCGATTCATAATAATCTTACGAATATCTCTGCCGAAAATTCCCGGAAGGAATGTAAGTGCATCCTGCTGCTTTTCTTCCATTGTCTGCGCTTTGTCTCCAAGAATCGTCATTCTGCATGGAAACAGTTTTTTCAGAAGTACAAACTGTATCCAGGAATAATCCTGCATCTCATCTACGATGACGTGCTTGATTCCATGATGATTTCCACATTTGAAAAGTGAATATTTCAGATATAGTACCGGATAAACATCTTCATAACGAAGCTTTCTCTTTTCGGGCGGAACATGCGGAAGCGGCTTATATCCTTCCTGCTCCAGAAAACGACTGTACAGTACATAACAGTCTCTGGTTTCATACATGCGAAGAAAACGATCTGTGAGTTCCTCTTTTTCTTCATCCGCAAGATCTTTATCTCTCAGTGTCTCCACCTGATCAATGAAATATTCTGCAACTGCTTCCATTCGGGAAAGGAGCGGAATATCCAGAAACTTAAAATAAAAAAGATCTATGATTTCTTTTTCTTTGAGACAACATCCTTTGTATTCAATATCCCTGAAATTCATCAGTTCATCTTCCAGCCCCAGCATAAAGCCATCCAGTCTGCCTGTGAATTCTGCCGATTGTTTTTCACGACAGAGTTCCTGTGACTCCGGAGCCAGAATTGCCCGTTCAATCTGATCATAACGTTCTTCACAATCAGCTACAATGCCTTTCAGTTCTCTGTAGGCAAACAGATCAAAACTCATCTCACGGATATTTTCTTCCCCAAGTTCCGGAAGAATATGAGAAATGTAATCAGCAAACACCCCATTTGGTGAAAGAACCAGTACATTGGAAGATTTCAGGTTTTCCCGGTCATGATAAAGAAGATACGCAATTCTGTGAAGTGCCACAGATGTCTTACCACTTCCGGCAGCCCCCTGGATCACCATGATCCGATCCTGTGTATTTCGAATAATCGCATTCTGTTCCTTCTGGATCGTCCGAACGATATTTTTAAGCTGAACCTCACCTTTGCTTCCAAGTTCCGCGCCAAGAATCTCATCATCGATTTTTACATCACTCTCAAATTCATAGAGCATTTTTCCACGTCGAATCTTATACTGCCATTTGGAAACTATTTCTCCTTCAAAGGTTCCTGATGGTGCCTCATAAGACGCCGGTCCCTTATCATAGTCGTAAAACAGTCCACTTACCGGAGCTCTCCAGTCATATACCAGCGGAAGGCTTCCTGCTGTTTCTGAAAGATTTCCTATCCCTATATAAAATTTCTCTGCTTCATCATCACCGGAATACATAAAATCCACTCGTCCAAAAAACGGAGAATCCAACATTTTCTTAAATCTCCTGCGAAGAAGAAACTGTTCTTCATTTGCCTGCATCTGTTGAAACAGTGCCTGCTGGTTATCATAATTCTCATAACCATATTCGTCCATCTCCGTATAATTTTCCCAGTAATATTCATGCATATCCTCGACATCTTTTTCACCATCAAGGATTGCCTGATCGATCTGCGCAAGCCTTGTGCAGAGACAGTCCATCACATGCTGCAGATGCTCTCTGCCATTTTCTATATTTGTCATAACTCATCAACCAATCATTTTTAATCTTTGTTATCTTATCATATATACTCCTGCCGACTGTAAACCTGCTGTTTCCAACCTGAGCATCGTCGACTTTAGGGAATTATTATACCGAAAAAGGCCACTGCTGGCAAGAGGTTCTCCTGTCAGGCAGCCGCCTTTTTT
>NZ_CAKROJ010000082.1 GCF_934372025.1 uncultured Blautia sp. | reverse complement strand
AATCCCAAAGTTATGCAGTATGTGATGGGCCATTCAGATGCACAGATCACAATGAATGTCTACAATCATATTGCAGAGAAGTCTCATGTGGAGAACGAGATGTCTAAAATGAACCTGCCAGAAACCGTACCTGCTGTGGTATAAACCATAAGTCGTTGTCGTAAAATGTGGTAAGAAAATCAGACGAATATATTTTTCCAAGAATTTGTCGTAAAAATGTGGTCAAATCAAGAAAATCGAGTGCGAAAGCAAGTGAAAAATCCCTGTGAAGCCCGTAAAATCAAGGCTTCACAAAATCTTCACAAAATAATTAGCACTCACCTCTTGACAGTGCTAACAATAGATGTTATAGTACAACTAGAACAAAGGAAGAGGGATAAGAGATAAGAAGAATGAAAGAAAATCTCTTAGATGTCCTTCATACCAACCGGGTTCAGAACTTAAAACTTATTTCAAGATAGATCATAAAAGAAAAGGGAGAGATGACTTATGTTAATGCCTAGTATTTTTGGAGAGAACTTATTTGATGATTTCTTTACACCGTTCTATTACGATGACAAAGATGAAAAGAAAGCAGAGAAGAAGCTGTACGGACACAGAGCACAGAACCTTCTGAAAACAGATATTAAAGAAACAAAAGAAGGTTATGAGCTTGTGATCGATGTCCCGGGCTTCAAGAAAGATGAAGTTAAGGTAGCACTGAAAGATGGTTATCTGACAGTCAGCGCAGCCAAAGGCCTCGATGAAGAAGAGGATGACAAGAAGACAGGACGTTACATCAGACGTGAACGTTATGCCGGTGCCTGTGAGAGAAGCTTTTATGTAGGTGAAGATGTTACACAGGAAGACATCAAGGGTGAGTACAAACATGGTATCCTGAAACTGTTTGTTCCGAAGAAAGAAGCAAAACCGGTTTCAAACGATCCGAAGTATATCACCATTGAATGATAATAGCAGCATCTGATCGATAAAAGACTCGTGGTACTGCCCGGAGACTTCGGGCGGTACCCTTAAAATAGATTTGTAAGTAACAGTCGAAAGACTTAAATATAGATTTGTTTGTCATGAAAAGGAGAGATGACTTATGTTAATGCCTAGTATTTTTGGAGAAAACTTATTTGATGATGACTGGATGGACTTCCCGTTTAAAGATGAGTTCTGGGGCAAGAAGAATCCACTTTATGGTAAACATGCACAGAACATGATGAAAACGGATATCCGTGAAACAGACGGCAGCTATGAACTGGATGTTGATCTTCCTGGATTCAAGAAAGATGAGATCAAGGTTCAGCTGAAGGATGGTTATCTGACATTGTCAGCAGCCAAAGGTCTTGATAAAGATGAACAGGATAAGAAAGGCAATTACATCAGACGTGAACGTTATGCCGGTACTTTAAGCAGAAGCTTCTATGTAGGTGATGCAGTCAGTGAAGAAGATGTTCATGCAAAGTATGAAGACGGTATTCTGAAACTTTCTGTTCCGAAGAAAGCACCGAAGGCCGTAGAAGAAAAGAATGGTTATATCGCAATTGAAGGTTAACTTCCATTGCTTTTTCTCCCCCATATATAGCCGGGATCCGAAAGGGTCCCGGTCTTTTTGTATGAAGGCATTCTTGAATTAAGACTGAGCCAGCTCCCTGTCCTTTCCAATAAAGAAAAGTGCAATTGTATCAGGTCCAACGTGGCTTCCGGTGCAGAAGTCATAAGAGGTGTTGATAAAATCACGTACTTTGATTTTTTCTCTTATTTTTTCCATGATATAAAGAGAATCCTCATAGGCATCGGCATGTGCAATACCGATGATCTGTTCTTCTGGTTTTACGATATTATCGCAAACCAGATCAATCAGAGTATTCAGGGCAGATTTACGTCCGCGAACATTTTTGTAAGTAACAATATATCCGTCTTTGTTTCCTCTTAGAATAGGTTTAATCTTGAGAACATTTCCGATAGTAGCTACACTTCCCTTAATGCGTCCTGTGCGGGAAAGATATTTAAGATCTCCTACTGTAAAGACACCATTCATTTTGATGACAAGGGGCTCCAGAAAATCAGCTACTTCGTCCACAGACATTCCTTTATCACGCATAAGGCTGGCATAGATGGCAAGAATGCCTTGCGCGAGAGATGCATTGAGAGAATCAATCAGTCGGATTTTTCGTCCATTTGTGTTGTGGTCGGATAATTCCTCGGCTGCCAATCTTGCAGAATTAAAATTCCCACTGATATTTTTGCTCAAAGAAAAATAGAGAACATCCTGATCTGCATCCAGGGCTTCCTGGAATTTTTCTTCAAAGGTAGCTGTGCTTATCAGACCGGTTTTGATCTCACAGCCTTTACGCATGGCATCATAGTATTCTTTGCCTTTTTCTCTTTCTTCTTCAGGTGTAAGATCTGGATTATAGCAGGTGACTTCCTTACCGGAAATCAGATTAACAAAAGAAATTACGTTAATGTTATATTTTTTAGCAATCACAGCCGGAAGATTGGCTGCGGAGTCAACAAAAATCTGAAACATAGTATATTTGATCCTTTCTGTGATATCCTATCTGAAACTGATTCCAATGCCCACAGCACCTGGACCGGTATGAACACTGATGCTGGCAGAAAGCGGACTGTAAAAAATGTCAGCACCAGGGAATTTACTGCGCAGCAGATTTACCCATTCTTCCTGCTGCTCTACTGTAAGTCCGGCACCGGCAGCTCCGATATGCAATTTTGTCTGGTCCAGGCTGGCAAATCTTTTCTCAATATCTGACTGAACTGCTGAAAGCATTTTTTCCTCAGCTTTTTTCATGGAGCCTCGTGTTTTAGCATAAGAGTCTAATTTTTCTCCCTGAATAGTTAAAATAGGTTTGATAGAAAGCACAGATCCGATCAGGGCAGCAGCAGGCGTAATTCGTCCGCCTTTTTTCAGGTATTCCAGTGTATTTACAGCAAGATAAATGCTGGAATTATAGGCATCGTCTTCGAGTGCTGTTTTTATTTCTTTTGCAGAAGCACCCTGCAGAGCCAGGTCTCTTGCATGAAGTACAGACTGATACATGGTAACGGAAATACGGTGATTATCAATAACCTCAACCTTTCCGTCATATTCCTGCGAGTAGCCCAGAGCAGCAGCGCATGAATTGGACAGACCACTGGACATTGGAATATAAACGAGCTCATCGTATCCTTCATTTAATATCTGGTCCCACAGATCCATCACATCACCAGGAGATGGCTGTGAAGTGGTTATATGTCTGTCGCCTGAAAGAGCACAGAAAAACTCCTCTTCTGTGATAGTATCGTTTTCATAATAAGTTTCTTCATCAATAATGACAGGCATAGGTATTACATATATCCCAAGTTCTTTTGCGATATCTTTGGTAATGCCGCTGTTGGTGTCAGTCATGATAGCGGTTTTCATAATGATCGTCTCCCATTTATAAAATATATGATTGTAATAAAAATGTAAAATCCTCTATAATAATGTGACAAATTGTAACACTAAATTTTAAACATTTCAATAGCTTGTAGGTGACGTTTGTTTTATGCTAAGATAAAGAAAAATTAAAAATCAGGAGCAATATGAAATGAACCAAAAAGATTTTAAAAACAAAAGTGAAATGCAGATTTTCCTGTCATACTTTAAACCACACAGGAAGCTGTTTTTACTGGACATGGTGTGTGCGCTGGCGATTGCAATGATTGATCTGGCATTTCCGTTTATTTCCAGGTGGTGTATGTACAAGCTTTTGCCGGATAATGCATGGAGAACCTTCTGGACAGTAATGATCGTTGTGTTCTGTGCCTATATCCTGCGGTCAGTCTTTACCTATATCATTACCTATTGGGGTCACACCTTTGGCGTACGAGTCGAGACAGATTTCAGGCATGACCTGTTTCAGCATATCCAGGAACTGAGTTACGCTTATTTCGACAATGCCCGTGTGGGACAGCTGATGAGCCAGCTTACCTCAGAACTATTTGATATTACAGAGTTTGCACATCATGCACCGGAGGATATTTTTATTTCGACAGTGACGATCATCGGTGCACTGATCATCATGTTTACAATTCAGTGGAAACTGGCCTTGGTGATCGCAATCACGATTCCGATATTTTTACTCGTCGTGTGGAAATGTCGTTTTTCCATGCAGAATGCATCCCGTAATGTTAAAAAAGAGATGGCATCGATCAATACGGATTTTGAATCAGGAATTTCCGGTCTTCGTACTGCAAAAGCTTTTGCAAATGAAGAAAAAGAACTTGATAAATTTGATTCAGCCAATATAAGCTATCGTGATTCCAAGGCGGATTTTTACAGGGCAATGGCGACATTCAACTCGGTTATGGAGTTTTTTATGTGTATCCTCTCTGTGATCGTAATTGCAGTCGGTGGAGCACTGATCATGTCAGACCAGCTGAACATCATTGATCTGATCACTTTCAGTCTGTATGTGTCTACTTTTGTGAATCCGGTGCGTAAGCTTTCCACTACTGTGGAACTGGTTGCAAATGGAACCGCCAGCCTGCACAGATTTGTTCAGCTGATGCGCACAGAACCGGCATTACAGGATGATCCGGATGCGGTTGACCTTCAGAATGTAGATGGCAGGATTGATATTGAACATGTTGGATTTGCTTATGAGGATGAGCATGATGTGCTTCGAGATGTTTCTCTTCATATTAAATCAGGTGAAACAATTGCTTTTGTCGGTTCATCCGGTGGCGGAAAGACAACACTCAGCCAGCTGATTCCGCGATTTTATGATGTAACGGATGGAAGTATTTCTGTTGATGGTGTGGATGTAAGAAAAGCAACCCAGGAATCACTTCACAGGAACATCGGTGTTGTGCAGCAGGATGTATTCCTTTTTGCGGACAGTATTGCCGAAAATATCCGTTATGGAAAACTGGATGCCACTATGGATGAGATCATCCGGGCGGCGAAGATGGCAGAAATCTATGATGATATTATGGAAATGCCGAAAGGATTTGATACAAATGTCGGAGAAAGAGGTGCACTGCTTTCCGGAGGTCAGAAACAGCGAATCTCTATTGCACGTATTTTTCTGAAAAATCCACCGATTCTGATTCTGGACGAAGCTACTTCTGCTCTGGACAGTGTAACAGAAGCGAAGATTCAGGATACTTTTGAAAAGCTTGCAGTCGGAAGAACAACGATTATTATTGCGCATAGATTATCTACTGTTAAAAATGCGGACAATATCGTTGTGATCGAGGACGGACAGATCGTTGAAAAAGGTATGCATGGGGAACTGATGAAGAAGGATGGAATTTATGCTTCACTGGTTCATACACAGGAATTAAGAGCGTGAGATTCAATGTATCAAAAATATCTAATTGAGTATATAAAAAGAAAAATATAAAAAAATAAAAATTCTGCTTGCATTTTCTGTAAAATGTGGTATTATAGTTTATGCATTGCAGATGCGGGTGTAGTTCAATGGTAGAACACCAGCCTTCCAAGCTGGATACGTGGGTTCGATTCCCATCACCCGCTTTTTTTATTGCAAAAATGTAAAAAAGTTCCCCGACAGACCGGCTTGTAAATTACAAAGTCAGATTTGTCGGGGTTTTGTTGTTCTGGACGAAAAGACAGCTATTATTTTTCGATTATTCTTTTGATAGCGCTATAAAGCTCCTCATATGTTTCATATGCAGGGATCTGTGGATATTCAGATCTGATGGCATCTGTACTCTTAAAGAGAAATCCGGCTTTGCTTGCCTGGATCATGCCAAGGTCATTGTGGCTGTCACCACTTGCAATAGTGTCATATCCGATAGACTGCAGAGCCTTGACAGTTGTGTATTTGGATTTTTCACAGCGCATTTTGAAATCTACAATTTCGCCATTATCTGCTACAACAAGAGAGTTGCAGAAAATTGTCGGATAACCGAGTTTCTTCATTAATGGTCCTGCAAACTGTGAGAAGGTATCACTTATGATAATAACCTGTGTCATTTCTCTGAGCTTATCCAGGAATTTTTTTGCGCCCGGAAGTGGCTCAATCTTGGAAATTGTATCTTGAATTTCCTTCAGTCCAAGGCCGTGTTCTTTCAAAATATTGAGACGATATTTCATCAGTTTATCATAATCAGGCTCGTCTCTTGTTGTTCTCTTCAATTCCGGAATTCCGGTTTCTTCTGCAAAAGCAATCCATATTTCAGGAACCAGTACACCTTCCAGATCTAAACAAACAATTTCCATAATATGCTCCTCCGTTCTGAGCGGCTTTAACATAGTAATAAGGTGCCGCGTCTGTGTATGTGTGTATTCAGTTATCATTATAACGGAAAGATTGAGAAACTTCCATATAAAATTTCAAAAGATTAACTGATGTATAAGAGGCAACTTAAATTAACTGTTAACAGCTATTGTATCAATGAATGGAACAGTGCTATGATAGGCAGGAAAACGTAACTGTCCGCAGCAACATCTTTGAACAGTAACAGGAAGACATTATATGACTGCAAACAGTCATAACAGAGAGGAGCTTGTGAATCTGAAATGAAACAGGAAAATTATATAAAAGGAATGACAATGATCATTCTGTCGGCATTTTTCTTTGCATGCATGAATGTGAGTGTGCGTCTGGCAGGAGACATTCCGTCCATACAGAAGAGTTTTTTTCGTAATCTTGTGGCAGCCGTTTTTGCGGCAATCATTTTGTTTAAAAATCATGTGATTCCGAAGGTACAGAAACAGTACTGGGGACCGCTGTTTCTTCGTTGTGCGTTTGGTACGCTGGGAATTCTCTGTAATTTTTATGCAATCGACCATCTGTTGGTGGCAGATGCTTCTATTTTAAATAAGCTGTCACCGTTTTTTGCAATTATTTTTTCATTTTTGATATTAAAAGAAAAAATCACACCAACGCAGGGTGCCTGTGTGCTTCTTGCTTTTATCGGGTGCCTTTTTATTGTAAAACCGGGATTTCAAAATGCAGCGATGATCCCGGCGCTGATTGGAGTCTGTGGAGGCCTGGGAGCAGGAGTTGCCTATACAATGGTGCGTGTGCTGGGAACTCATGGAGTTAAGGGTCCTGTTATTGTTTTTTATTTCTCATTGTTTTCGTGTCTTTTTGTACTGCCTTATCTGATTTTTAATTATACACCAATGAGTAGCAGACAGTTTCTGACACTTTTGATGGCTGGACTTTTTGCAGCAGGAGGACAGTTTACGATCACTGCGGCATATACGTATGCACCGGCAGGTAAGATATCAATTTTTGACTATTCGCAGATTATTTTTGCAACGCTTCTTGGCTTTATTCTGTTTGGGGAGATACCGGATAAATACAGTTTTATCGGATATGGACTGATCATTCTGGCATCCCTGGGAATGTTTATTTACAATATGAAAGCAGCAAAGAAAAAAGAGGCAATGACGGTCAGTGACAAAACCTGACAAAACCTGTCAAGAATATAACGAACAGCTATTGATTTCGCATGAAAGAGCGGATATAATGA
>NZ_CAKROJ010000081.1 GCF_934372025.1 uncultured Blautia sp. | reverse complement strand
ACAGTGACACCAGGACCAACAGATCCAACAGTGACACCAGGACCAACAGATCCAACAGTGACACCAGGACCAACAGATCCAACAGTGACACCAGGACCAACAGACCCAACAGTGACACCAGGACCTGGAGAAACAGACCCAACAGTGACACCAGGACCTGGAGAAACAGATCCAACAGTGACACCAGGACCTGGAGAAACAGACCCAACAGTGACACCAGGACCTGGAGAAACAGATCCAACAGAGACTCCAGACCCAAGTGAAACACCAGATGTAACAGAAACACCAGATCCGACAGAGGATCCAGATGCAACAGAGACTCCTGCACCAACAGTAACAGATGCAGGAAACAATGGCGGAACAGGTACCAACGGAACAGGTTCTGATAACAACGCATCCGGCAACCAGAAGTCTGACGGAGTAAAAACAGCAGATGAAACAAACGTAGCAGGATCTGCTCTGATGTTCTTATTTGCCTTTGTTGATGTTGTACTTGCATTCTGGGCACTTCGCCTGAAACATCGCAGAAACAAATAAGTAATCACAGGTAATAACTAATAAATAATTGTAAGTAATAGCAAGCGACAAGTACCACATGTCTGAATGATGGTATTTGTCGCTTTTTTTGATTAATGCTTTACAAGACGAAGTTGGACGGCTATAATGAGTATAAAAACGGACCAAGGCCAGGTCCTTTTTTTCATTTGTTTTGACTCGTACAGGGTCGCAGGAGGAAGTTATGTCATTTATGATCAGTAAATCAGATCAACAGCAGCATATTTTTACCAACCGTATGATCCGGAATCTGCTTATTCCGGTGGTGTTGGAGCAGCTGCTGAATTCCATCATGGGAACTGCGGATACGATGATGGTGAGCAATGTCGGGTCTGCGGCGATCTCAGCGGTATCACTGGTAGACTCGATCAACGTATTGGTAATTCAGGCATTTTCTGCACTGGCTGCAGGCGGAGCAATCGTCTGTGCGCAGTATATAGGGCAGAGAAATAAAGAAAAAGCAAATGAATCTGCAAGACAGGTACTGTTTATTATCACAGCTATTTCGCTGGCGGTCAGTCTGGTCTGTCTGATATTCCAGAAACCGCTTCTGAGGCTGATATTTGGATCCGTGGATGCAGAGGTCATGAGAGCATCAGAAACATATTTCTTTTATACAGCTCTGTCATTTCCGTTTATCGCGGCATATGATTCAGCAGCATCCATTTTCCGTGCACAGGATAATACAAGAGGACCAATGCTTATTTCCATGATTTCAAATGTAATGAACATTGTCGGAAACGCAGTTATGATCTGGGTTTTCCATATGGGAGTTGCAGGTGCGGCACTTTCTACACTGATCTCACGTGTGTTCTGTGCAGTTGTGGTTCTGATCCAGCTTCGAAAAGACAGACAGGAGATTGTTGTGCGTGACTACTTCAAAATCCGTCCGAACTGGTCTATGATCAGACGTATTCTGGGAATCGGAATTCCGTCTGGTGTCGAAAACAGTATGTTCCAGCTTGGTAAACTGGCAATCCAGTCTACGGTATCTACATTGGGAACTGCTGCGATCGCAGCACAGGCAATGACGAACATTCTGGAAAACCTGAACGGAATTGCAGCAATCGGTGTTGGTGTAGGTCTGATGACAATTGTTGGACAGTGTCTTGGGGCAGGAAGAAAGGATGAAGCGGTTTATTATATAAAGAAGCTTTGTGTGATCGCAGAGATCGTAGTGCTGGTAAGCTGTCTTGTGGTATTTGCACTGACGAAGCCGGTTACCATTCTTGGCGGTATGGAGAAACAAAGTGCGGATATGTGCTTCCATATGATAATGTGGATCACGATTGTAAAACCGTTTGTGTGGACGATGGCATTTATTCCTGGATATGGACTTCGTGCAGCCGGTGATGTACGATTTTCCATGATCACATCCTGCTGTACCATGTGGGCATGCAGATTCTGTCTCTGCGTATTTCTTATCAGAGGCCTTGGATTCGGACCGATGGGAGTCTGGATCGGCATGTTTGCAGACTGGACTGTCCGCACCATTATTTTTACATGGAGATTTCACAGCCGCAAATGGCTGAAACATAAGGTAATATAAAATCCGAAGTACTTTTATTATAAATGCAGGAGGAGTGTTATGGCATACGCGATCAGAAAAGCGGGGCAGCAGGATCTGCCTCGAATGAATGAAATATATGCTGAGGCAAGACAGTTTATGAGAGACAGTGGAAATCATACGCAGTGGGGAGAGGGTGACCGGCCGGAGGATCTTCTGGAAGAGGACATTCGCCAGGGAGAGCTGTATGTCCTGACAGAGAAAACCGAAGATAAAGAAGAAATTCATGCTGTATTTGTTTTTGCAGATGGACCGGATCCTTCATATGCGGAGATTGAGAATGGCAGATGGCTGTCGGATGAGGCATATGCTGTAGTACACCGTGTTGCCAGTGATGGTACAGTACATAATGTGCTCGGACAGATCATGGAGTATTGTAAGGCACGTGTGCCGCATCTGCGCATTGATACACACGAAGATAATGCCGTGATGCAGCATGTGATTGAAAAATGTGGATTCAAAAGATGTGGGATTATTTATGTTTCAAATGGAACTCCACGGATTGCTTATGAATGGATTACAGGATAAATCGACATAGTTGTTGAAAAATCATGCAGCTTTTTTATAAATATGCATTTAATGTTACAAAAGTTTATGATAAAATAGGAAAAATGAATAGTTATACATGGAGGAAAATTATTATGGAAAAAGGAACGATTTTTAAATTTCATAATGACCTTGATACAGATCAGATCATTGCATCCCAGTATCTGCTTCTGCCGAATCTGGATGAAATGAAGGGCCATACATTTGAATCACTGGATCCTGATTTTGCAAAGAAAGTAAAACCGGGAGATTTCGTAGTAGGCGGGGAGAACTTTGGCTGTGGTTCATCCAGAGAACAGGCACCGGGTGTACTTAAGGCACTTGGGGTAAAAGCTGTCATTGCCAAATCTTTTGCAAGAATCTTTTTCAGAAATGCTATTAATATCGGACTTCCGGCAATTGTCTGTAAGGATCTTCCGGATGATGTGCAGACCGGAGATACGATGGAACTTCATATGTCTGATGGTACAGCAGTTGCAAACGGCAAAACTTATACATGTACAAAACTCCCGGAATATATGCAGGGAATTCTGAATCAGGGCGGTCTGATCGCTTCATTGAACAAGGAGGAGAAATAACCATGGGAATGACAATTGCAGAAAAAATTATCGCAGCAGCGGCTGGCGTAGACAGCGTTAAACCAGGTGACATCCATACTGTTCAGCTGGATCGACTGATGAGTAATGATGGAACAACACATCTGACAGTAGATATGTATAACAACAAACTGAAAAATCCGCACATTGCAGATACAAAGAAGCTTGTTTTTATTGTTGACCACAATGTGCCGTCTGACTGCCCGAAAACAGCGGCATCTCAGAAGAAAATGAGAGATTTTGCAAAGGAAAACGGCATTGATTTCTGGGAAGGCAAGGGTGTCTGCCATCAGGTTATGATCGAGAACTATGTTCGTCCGGGTGAGCTGATTTTTGGTGCGGACAGCCATACCTGTTCTTATGGTGCGCTTGGTGCATTTGGTACAGGTGTCGGATGTACGGATTTTCTTTATGGAATGGTAACAGGAACATCATGGGTACTTGTTCCGGAATCTGTGAAATTTAATCTGACCGGGAAACTTCCGGATGGCGTGACTGCACGTGATCTGATTCTTACTATTATCGGAGAAGTAGGTGCAAATGGATGTAACTATCAGGTAATGGAATTTACCGGAGAAGGTGCAAAGACATTAAGCATCAGTGACCGAATGACTCTCTGTAATATGGCAGTGGAGGCCGGTGCAAAGACCGGTATTTTTGAGGCAGATGAAAAAGCAATGGAATATCTGAAAGAACATGGTCGTGAGCCAAAAGCAGTGTTCCACAGTGATCCGGATGCAAAATATGTAAGAGAATACACATTTGACCTCAGTAAAGTTCGTCCTGTAGTTGCAAAACCGGATTTTGTTGATAATGTCGTTCCAGCAGAAGAAGCATGTGGAATTGAAATCAATGAGGCATTCCTTGGTTCCTGCAACAACGGACGTATTGAAGATCTGCGTGTGGGTGCGGAAATCATTAAAGGAAAGAAAGTATCTGACAAGGTACGTTTCCTTGTCGTACCGGCGAGCCAGACTATCTACAGACAGGCATTAAAAGAGGGACTGATCGATATCTTTATGGAAGCAGGAGCAATCGTGATGAACCCGAACTGCAGTGTATGCTGGGGAAGCTGTCAGGGTGTAATTGGAGAAAACGAAGTTCTGATCAGTACAGGAACACGTAACTTCAAGGGACGTGCAGGACACCCGAGCTCCAAAGTATATCTTGGTTCAGCGGCTACGGTTACAGCATCTGCAATTGCCGGAAAGATCGCACTTCCGTCAGAAATCTGATCGTTCGACCAGATTGGCAATGAGCTTATTAAAAATCACTTTATATATTCAGTGAGGGACAGATTATGGAAAAATTTACAGGTAAGGTCTGGGTACTCGGAGATGATATTGATACAGATATTATTATCCCGACAGAGTATCTGGCACTCAAGACAATTGACGATATGAAACAGTATGGATTCAGCCCGCTTCGTCCGGAGCTGGCAGGACAGATCCAGAAGGGTGACATTATTGTTGCCGGCAAAAACTTCGGCTGCGGTTCTTCCAGAGAGCAGGCGCCGGAGATTATCAAAGCACTTGGGATTCAGTGCGTGATTGCGAAATCTTTTGCAAGAATTTTCTTCAGAAACTCAATTAACAACGGACTTCTGCTGATCGAGCAGCCAGACCTCCATGACGATATCAAAGAGGGAGAGACTGTGACGGTTGTGATGAATGAACATGTTGATTACAATGGAAAACAGTATCCGATCGCTTCCCTGCCGGAGAATCTGATGAGCATCATACAGGCCGGCGGACTTGTAAAAGCCATGCGTAAACTGAATGGACTGGACTAAGGAGGAAGAGCAGATGGGCGAAACAGTTATCGAAAAAATCATCAGAAATAATGTGAGCCATGCGGTAAAACCTGGCGACATTGTGACCGTAAATGTGGACAGAGTTATGATCCACGATATTTTTATTCCATTTGTTGCAGAGAAGTTTGAAGAGATGGGATTTCAGAAGCTCTGGGATCCGGATAAGGTTGTTCTGATCTACGATCATCTTGTTCCGGCAAGCCAGCTGGATGACACCAGACATTTTCATGAGGGAGATGCCTTTGCGGAAAAATATGGCATGAAAAATGTACACAGAAGTGATGGAATCTGTCATCAGTTAATGACGGAAGCCGGTTATGTCAAACCGGGCAACATCGTATTTGGTACAGACAGCCATACAACGACTTATGGCTGCGTAGGAGCATTTTCTTCCGGAATCGGTTATACAGAGATGGCAAGTATCCTTGGAACAGGAACCATGTGGATCAAGGTTCCGGAGACTATCAAGGTTGTGATCGACGGAGAACTTCCGGAGAATGTAATGTCCAAGGACGTGATCCTTCGACTGATCGGAGATCTCGGCGCAGACGGAGCTACTTACCGTGCACTGGAATTTACAGGCAGTGCGGTTGAGAAGATGTCTGTGGCAAGCCGTATGACGATCGCAAACATGGCAATTGAAGCCGGTGCAAAATGTGCGCTTTTTACACCGGATGAAAAAACAGCAGAATACTGTGAAATTGAACTGGATGAGTTCCAGAAGAGTCTTGTCGGAGATGCCGATGCAGCATATCTGAAGACGATCACCTATCGCGCAGAGGATCTCGTTCCGGTTATGGCATGTCCGTCACAGGTAGATAAGATCCGTGATGTCAGTACGCTGGAAGGAACAGAAATCGATCAGGTATTTATCGGTTCCTGTACCAATGGCCGTTTAGAAGACCTTGCTGCAGCAGCTGAAGTTCTGAAGGGCAAAAAGGTTGCCGATTATGTGAAACTGATCGTGACTCCGGCCAGCCGCAAAATTTACAGACAGGCGATCGAACTTGGAATTCTGGATACACTGGCAGAAGCCGGGGCAATGATCACACATCCGGGCTGCGGTCTGTGCTGTGGACGTGCAGGCGGTATTCTGACGGATGGAGAACGTGTCGTTGCTACAAACAACCGTAATTTCCTTGGACGTATGGGTACATCCAAAGTAGAAATTTACCTGGCATCACCGAAGACAGCAGCAGCCTGTGCAGTTGCCGGCAAGATTGTCAGCCCGAAATAAAAATTTTTCAAGAGGGAAGAAAAATTTTTCCCTCTTGACATCATAATGATTTAGCACTATAGTATAACGCAGTAACAGCAATAACGAGGTGAAGTTTGCAGGAAAGAGGCATAAGCCCACCGAAGGAGTAAAACTCTCAGGTATCCGTATTGTCGGACAGAAACTGCAAATGGATCGTATCTCTGGAGACGCCTGTTTTGTTACAGGGGCCGAAGGTGCAAGCGACGCATATGCGTCTTGAATCTCTCAGGCAAAAGGACAGAGGATGCTATCATTCATATCTTATCTTATGGAGAACGATTCGTTTCTTTATTTTCCCTTTTTATTTTGCTGAAAACTAAATATTTACAAAGGAGAACTTTTTGAGATGTGGGAAGCAATCAATAATTTTCTAGTTGCAGTGGATGACAAGGTTTGGGGAGTGCCGCTTATGGTACTGATTCTTGCTGGTGGTCTTCTTCTTACGTGCAGACTTGGACTTCTTCAGATTCGCCGCCTTCCGCTGGCACTGAAATGGATGTTTAGAAACGAAGATGAGGGTGATGGAGAAATCTCCAGTTTTGCTGCTCTTTGTACAGCATTGAGCGCTACGATCGGAACCGGTAATATCGTAGGTGTTGCAACAGCAGTATGTGCAGGTGGACCGGGAGCTCTTTTCTGGATGATCGTGGCAGCATTCTTTGGAATGGCTACTAAATTTTCAGAGGGTCTGCTGGCTGTCAAATATCGAGTAGTTGCAGAAGACGGACACAGTCTTGGAGGACCTTTCTACTATATCGAAAAAGGTATGGGTGTCAAATGGAGATGGCTGGCAAAGATGTTTGCATTCTTTGGTGTCTGTGTAGGTCTTTTTGGTATTGGTACATTCAGCCAGGTAAATGGTATTTCAAGTGCAGTTCAGAACTTCTTTGATCCAAACAAAACAAACTGCATCAACATTCCTTATCTGGGAGAATATTCAGTCGCAGTTGTTGTTTCATCCCTGATTCTTGCATGCTGTGTGGCAGCAATCCTGATCGGAGGTCTGAAAAGAATTGCAACAGTTAGCCAGATTATTGTTCCGTTTATGGCAGTGATCTATATCGTACTCAGTATTACACTTATCATCTGTAATATTACAGAAATTCCGGCAGCAGTAGTAACAGTTGTCAAGGCTGCATTTAATCCAAGGGCAGTTACAGGTGGTGTGGTTGGTTCTATGATCGTGGCAATGCAGAAAGGTGTTGCACGAGGAATCTTCTCTAATGAAGCTGGTCT
>NZ_CAKROJ010000080.1 GCF_934372025.1 uncultured Blautia sp. | reverse complement strand
AAAAAAATCCGGAGACTCAGTTTCCCAGGTCTCCGGATTTTCATTCTTATTATTTTATTATCTCTCACAGATTTTTTCCGTGCAAGATCATTCAGCTGCTTCTGTCAGTTCCTGTTCCGGCTCTGCATCCAGCATTTCCTGATATTTTTCAAGGATCAGTGTCTGGATCATATCTCTTGTGCGAGAATTGATCGGATGTGCAATATCACGATATTCTCCATCTGTAGCCTTACGGCTCGGCATTGCAATAAACAGACCTTTTTCGCCTTCAATCACTTTAATATCGTGAACTACAAATTCCTCATCAATCGTAATGGAAACAACTGCTTTCATTTTTCCTTCCTTCGCAACTTTTCTCACACGTACATCTGTAATATTCATGGTGTTAACCCCTTTCGTTTTCATACGCATTTTTTTAACGAACTATAATGCGTAACGTTCGTTTTTTTCGACAACGATCCTGACTTCGCCGTCTTCACCTTTATAACAGGAATTTGCCCGGATTGTACCTCTGCTCTCAACGATACAGTTCTCTATATAAGTATTATCTCCCAGATAAACATCATTTAGAATCACTGAATTCCTGATTACACAGTTGTTGCCTACGTATACATTCTTAAACAGTACTGAGTTTTCTACTGTTCCATTAACAATGCATCCGCTTGCAACCAGACTGTTCTTTACGACTGCCCCCGGATTATATTTTGCCGGCGGAAGATCATCGATCTTTGTTTTGATTCCCGGTTCCTGTTTAAAGAAATAGTTGCGGATTTCCGGCTGCAGGAAAGCCATATTGGTACGATAATATGCCTCTGCAGTAGAAATGTTGCTCCAGTAAGAATCTATTTTATAGCCGTAAATTCGTTTGAGGTTTTTGTAACGGATAAGGATATCGTTTACAAAATCATGTCTGCCTTCCAGGGCAGCTCTTTCGATCAGCTCGATCAGCTGTCTTCTTCTTATTACATAAATACCTGTTGATATCGTATTATAAGAAGAAACGATCGGTTTCTCTTCAAATTCTTCGATTCTGCATTCATCATTCATGCGGATAACGCCAAAACGCTCTACCTCATTCTGATCTCTGCACGTTGTACATACAACGGTAATATCTGCACGTTTCGCTATATGATATTCCAGAACCTTGTTGTAATCCAGTTTATAGATACAGTCACCGGATGCAATGATCACGTATGGCTCATGACTTTTTTTCAGGAAATCAAGATTCTGATAGATTGCATCTGCTGTTCCCTGATACCACAGACTGTTATCCTTGGTGATCGTAGGTGTGAATACAAACAAACCACCCTGCTTACGTCCAAAATCCCACCATTTTGACGAACTTAAGTGTTCATTTAAGGATCTTGCATTATACTGTGTCAGTACGGCAACCTTCTGTACATGGGAATTTGCCATATTGCTCAGTGCAAAATCGATCGCGCGATAACTTCCTGCTACAGGCATTGCCGCAATCGCCCTCTTGTCCGACAGTTCTCTCATGCGGTTGTTATTTCCGCCAGCCAGAATAATTCCAATTGCTCTCATGCCTGCTCACCATCCTTTGCCCTGATTATCTGTCCACTCTCCAGGATTCCTCCCGGATAATCCTCTGCCACTGTCACTCCGGATATCGCAGTGTTTCTTCCTATCTTAACATTATCCGGAATTACGCTCCGTTCTCCAACGGTTGCAATTCCGAAAGCATATACAGCCGGCTTCAGCACATTTACAGCTTCTTCGCCGCATCCAATTGTCACATTATTTCCAACAGTAACATCCTCTGCCACAATTGCCTTGTCCAGAACACTACCCTCTCCGATCACAGAATTTCTCATAATGATCGAATCTTTCACTACTGTGCCTTTCCCGATCACAACATTCGGTCCGATCACAGAATGATGAACTTCTCCGTAAATTTCCGTTCCCTCGCCGATAATACACTGATCTGTTATCGCATCAGCTGCTATATACTGCGGCGGGATGATATCACCTCTGGTATAAATCTTCCAGAATTCTTCATAAAGATTAAATTCCGGTACAAGATCAATAAGTTCCATATTGGCTTCCCAGTAAGAACCAAGTGTTCCTACATCTTTCCAGTAGCCATTATATTCATATGCAAACAATCTCTGACCCTTATCCTTACAATAAGGAAGAATATGTTTTCCAAAATCACAGTTGTTCTGTGCTTTTAGGGCGATCAAAGCTTCTTTGAGTACCGGCCAGCTGAATATGTAAATCCCCATGGAGGCAAGATTGCTGCTTGGTTTCTCCGGTTTTTCCTCAAATTCCGTTACCCGTCCGACATCATCTGTGACCATAATTCCAAATCTGCTTGCTTCTTCTATCGGAACCGGCATACAGGCGATCGTCACATCTGCCTTATTTGCCTTGTGATAATTCAGCATCACTTCATAATCCATTTTATAGATATGGTCTCCCGACAGAATCAGTACATAATCCGGGTCATACTGCTGCATGTAATCAAGATTCTGGAAAATCGCATTGGCGGTTCCTGTGTACCATTCGCTGTTTGTGCTTTTCTCGTATGGAGGAAGTACCGTTACTCCGCCTTCATTTCGATCCAGATCCCACGGAATACCTATTCCGATATGCGTATTCAGACGCAGAGGCTGATACTGTGTCAGAACACCTACTGTGTCTATCCCCGAATTAATACAGTTACTTAATGGAAAATCAATAATGCGGTATTTACCGCCAAAAGCGACTGCAGGTTTCGCTACCTTTTGTGTCAGTACTCCCAGTCTGCTGCCCTGACCACCAGCCAGGAGCATGGCGATCATTTCCTTTTTCATCATCTAGCAATCACCTCTTGTATGTTATGATGTTCCATTATATCACACTTTCCCGTTTGAGTGAACATTGTTTACAATTTTTTTGACGGATTTTCTTGTTTTTTATATTTTTTGCACACGTTTTTGCTTTAATTCAGAAAAGTCATCTTATTTTATTTGTGCAATATGCATAATTTTATATGGTCCATATTAGTGCAATCTCACATTTACCCCGCAAAAAGTAAGACTTTTCATTTTTATCCGACAGAGGTATAATAAAAGCATTAAAGATAAGGAGATTTTTATTATGTATCAGATAGACTTCCATAAACCGCTCTCCATTCATTTTATTGGTATCGGCGGCATCAGCATGAGTGGACTGGCTGAGATTCTTCTGGAAGAAGGTTTCACAATTTCCGGTTCTGATTCCAAAAAAAGCCCTCTGACCACTCTTCTGGAAAACAAAGGTGCCAGGATCTATTATGGTCAGCGTGCCTCCAATATTTCAGATTCTGTTCAGGTAGTTGTATATACAGCAGCAATCCACGCAGACAATCCGGAATTTGCATATGCCAGTGAAAAAGGCCTTCCACTGCTGACAAGAGCACAGCTTCTTGGACAGATTATGCGTAATTACGACACTTCCATTGCAGTCGCAGGAACTCATGGCAAAACAACAACTACTTCCATGCTTTCTCATATTCTTCTGCAGGGCGAATGCGATCCGACGATCAGTGTCGGTGGTATTCTTCCGGCTATCGGCGGAAACATCCGTGTCGGACAGTCTGAAACCTTCCTGACAGAAGCATGTGAATATACCAACAGCTTCCTCAGTTTCTTCCCGACCATTGGTATTATTCTGAACATTGATGCAGACCATCTGGATTTCTTTAAGGATATTGATGACATTCGTCATTCTTTCCGCAAATTCGCTGAATTACTTCCGGCTGATGGCGCTCTCATCATCAATGCCGACACTCCGAAATACGAAATGATCACAGAAAATCTTCCATGCAGGGTAATCACCTACGGACTGGAACATGAGGCAGAATATACTGTTTCCGATATTACTTATGATGAATTCGGACATGCATCTTTCCATGTACTGCACGACGGCAAAGATCTTGGTGTATGTTCTCTCAAAGTACCCGGAATCCACAACGTATCCAATGCGCTGGCTTCCATTGCAGCCGGACAGCTTCTTGGACTTGCTACTGAAGTAATCTTCGACGGCCTGAAAGGTTTTACCGGTACAGACCGCAGATTCCAGTACAAGGGAAAAATTGGCGATGTAACGATCATCGATGATTATGCACATCATCCGACAGAAATCGAGGCTACTCTCCATGCAGCCAAAAATTATCCGCACAAAAAGCTCTGGTGTGTATTCCAGCCGCATACCTATACACGTACAAAAGCGCTTCTTCCGGAATTTGCACAGGCGCTTACCCTTGCAGATCATGTAGTACTTGCTGATATTTATGCTGCGCGTGAAACAGACAATCTTGGCATTTCTTCCAGAGATCTGCAGAAAAAAATCGTCGAACTGGGAACTCCGTGCGAATACTTCCCTACTTTCGACGAAATCGAGAACTTTTTATTAGAAAATTGTACACAGGGTGACCTGTTGATAACTATGGGAGCCGGAGACGTTGTAAATATCGGCGAACAGCTTCTTGGTAAATAAGTTATCCACATTATCCACATGTTTATACACATTTTTATATGCGTATGGCATGTGGATTTTTTATCCCCTGTTGGTTCACATAACATCTTGTCGAATTTTCTTATTTTTTGCGAAAATACCACAATTTTCGCCATTTTTCGCGGTTGCACATAATTTTATCCCCGATATGCTTTCCACATTATCCACATTATCCACATTTATTTGTGGAAATCCTCCGCAAAAAAATACCCTATTCTCATTTAAAAAATGTTGTGCTATAATCCAAGTGTTCCAAATCAGCCAAAGATTTAGAAAGTGAGCGATATTTCATGGCAATGATCACATTACATAATACCTCTCTTCCGGAGGTTACGATCTTATCGAACACATTTATTGATAATTATATGCCGGAGGCCAACGGAGAGTTTGTAAAAGTATACATCTATCTTTTACGCGCGCTTTCCAGTGCTCCGGTTTCTTTCAGTCTGGAGCAGATGGCTGACCGCCTTCTCTGTACAGAGCGGGATATTCTCCGTGCACTGAAATACTGGGCAAAACAGGAAATTCTTTCACTGGATTTCACAGACGGCAACAAACTCTGTGGAATTTCTCTGCTTACTCCTGCTCCCGCGGCAGATACTGCACAAAAAGAATTTTCCGTTACCACTGAACAGCCATCCGGTCAGGAAACAGCAGCCTCATCTGTTTTACGTACAGAAGCGCTTACCCCGGACCGGGTTAAAGAACTGAAACAAAACGAAGACATTATTCAGCTTCTTTATATAGCTGAGCAATATCTCGGGAAAACATTATCACCTACAGAAATCCAGAAGATCCTTTTCTTCTACGACGGACTCACCATGTCTGCTGATCTGATTGAATATCTGATCGAGTACTGTGTCGGTCGTAATCACAAAAGCATCCGTTACATCGAAAAGGTTGCCCTTGCCTGGGCTGAGGAAGGAATCACTTCTGTTGAGCAGGCCAAACAGGCCGGTTCCCGTTACAACAAGGATTATTTTTCTATCCTTAAAGCACTCGGAATCACGAACCGCAATCCTGTTGAGACTGAGATTTCTCTGATGGATACCTGGCTCAAAACTTATGGATTTTCTATGGAAATTATTCAGGAAGCCTGCAACCGTACAGTACTCCAGACCGGTCAGGCCAGTTTCCAGTACACCGATAAGATTCTGGAAGGCTGGAAGAAAAAAGAAGTACATACCATTGATGATATCCGGACTCTGGACAACGAACACAAAAAGCGCCGTCAGGACAAAAAAGCGGCCGCTTCCAAACCTGTGCAGCCGTCCAATAACCGGTTCAATAATTTCCAGCAGCGCGAATATAACTTTGATGAATATGAAAAACATCTGTTAAATCAGTAAAGGAGAATATCGTGGCTTTACAGAATTTTCAGTATGACATTATTATGAGAGAATATAACCGGCGTCAGTCCCAGGTGCAGCACGATCTGGAAGAACGCCGCAGAGAAGCATTTATCCGTGTTCCGCGCCTGTTGGAGATTGATCAGGAGGTTGCCGCCCTGAGCGCCAGAAAAGCCCGTTCTCTTCTGCAGGGCGAATCCAGCACTGTAGAAGATCTGAAAAAAGATGTGGCTGATCTCGCCAGCGAACGACGTACGCTTCTTCAGAGCAATGGATTTTCATCCGATTATCTGGAGCCGCATTATTTCTGTCCGCTCTGTCAGGACACCGGCTATGTTGACGGGCATAAATGCTCCTGTTTTAAGAAATCTGAGATCGAACTTTTGTATACACAGTCAAATCTGAAAGAGATTCTCAAAAAAGAGAACTTTGAACACTTTTCTTTTGACTGGTATTCTGATACAATAAAAAACGAAGCAACTGGATTAACAGCCCGCGAAACAGCAAAACGGGCTTATGATGCTGCCCGGAACTTTGTAGATGATTTCGACAGACGCACACAGAATCTTTTTCTCTATGGAAGCACAGGAGTCGGAAAGACCTTCCTCTCCCACTGCATTGCAGGTGCGCTTCTCGAAACAGCTCATTGTGTTCTGTATTTTTCTGCATTTGATCTGTTTGACCGTCTGGCACAGACCGCCTTTTCCAGAAAATCCGAACGCGATCCGGGAGATGATTTTATTCTTGACTGTGATCTGCTGATCATAGATGACCTTGGGACTGAACTCACAAACAGTTTTGTCTCTTCACAGTTATTTTTGTGTATTAACGAGCGTATTGCCCGCCGTAAATCCACGATCATATCTACAAATCTTAAACTTGAAGATTTTTCAGCCACCTATTCCGAGAGAACTTTTTCCCGGATAGCAAGTAACTACCAGATGCTGAAGCTTATTGGCAAAGACATCCGAATACAGAAAATATTTTTAGGAGGAAAATAAACGATGGCACTGTTAAATAACAAAGAACTGAAAACACTTCCTGTAGGAAGACTGGGACTTATTCCCCTTGATAGCTGTCGTCCCCTTGGCGAGAAAGTAAATGAATGGCTTGTACAATGGAGAAAAGAACGCAAAAACGATGAATTTGGAACCTGCGCTTTCGAAGGATATCAGCGCGACTCCTACATTGTAAATGTAAAGACCCCACGTTTCGGTTCCGGTGAAGGTAAGGGTGAAATCAGCGAATCCGTACGTGGTGATGATATTTATCTTATGGTAGATGTCTGTAACCACAGCATCAATTACACAATCAGCGGGTATACCAATATGATGTCCCCTGATGATCATTTTCAGGATCTGAAACGTGCAATTGCTGCAATCGGCGGTAAAGCCCGCAGAGTTAACGTCATCATGCCGTATCTTTATGAAAGCCGTCAGAGCAAACGTGTGGGACGTGAATCTCTTGACTGTGCATCTGCACTTCAGGAACTGACCAAAATGGGCGTTGAAAACATCATCACCTTCGATGCTCACGATGCACGTGTACAGAATGCGACCCCTCTTCATGGTTTTGAGACTATTCAGCCTTCCTATCAGTTTATCAAGGCTCTTCTTCGCAATGTAGAAGGACTTCACATTGATAACGATCACTTCATGATCATCAGCCCGGATGAAGGAAGCATGCGCAGAGCAATCTACCTTGCTAACGTTCTTGGTGTTGACATGGGTATGTATTACAGACGTCTTGACTATACCAAAATTGTCAAAGGCCGTCATCCGATCGCTGCTTACGAATTCCTCGGACCAAAGCTTGAAGGCAAAGATGTTATCCTTATCGATGATATGATTTCTTCCGGCGGAAGTATTCTGGAGATTGCATCTCTTCTGAAGAAACGTGGAGCAGGAAAGATTTTCATCTGCACAACCTTCGGACTCTTTACAGAAGGAATGGAAAAATTCGATGCAGCATATGCAAAAGGAACTTTTGATAAGCTTCTTACCACAAACCTCGTTTATCAGGATCCTGAGCTTCTTGCACGTGATTACTATATCAGCTGCGATATGAGCAAATACATTGCTCTGATCATTGACACACTGAACCACGATATGTCTGTCAGCCATCTTCTTAATCCTGCAGACAGAATCAAGAAATGTGTTAATAATTACATGTCTCAGTACGACAAATAAAAATATAAAAGATGGGAGCCACAAACGGTTCCCATCCTTTTTTATAATG
>NZ_CAKROJ010000079.1 GCF_934372025.1 uncultured Blautia sp. | reverse complement strand
GGAAAAATCTTAAAAATCACATTTCCTATTGCAAGTAATACACTCCATGCATAGGCAATTCTTTTTTGTCCGGCCCATGTCAGGATCCAGCTGACTGCCGACTTCTTTTTTTCTTTCACATCTACTCACTCCTTACTTTCATTTTATTGTTGTTTCTTTTGTTAGCTTATTCTAACTCATATATAATAAAATAGGTGGCTTACTGGCATTAGCCACCTGTATTAAATACCAAACTTACACCTTCTATCTATTTTCATCTGTCTTTCTGCACTCTTCCATTCCACAACGGCATTTCTCACCCGCTGGTCAATATCCAGACGTGCTCTGCGACATTCTTTCGGATATTTTCTTGCTGCCTGAAATGCCAGTTTCACAAAAAGTCCGGAGCCAACCGGGAACATTGTCTTTAGCATGCTATCTGGAAAAACAAAATGGGTTCCATGCTCATAAATTACAGACTCTAATCTGCATGTATGCGGATGTTCTTTTATACGCTGCTTCATTCGGCGGATGTATTTTGCAGTATCCCACAACGCATCATCTTCCGCACCAATCAGCAATAACGTTCCATGGATCTTTTCAATCTTGATCATCTCGTCTTCTGTTATTGGATGAGCCTTTTCCGAATCATCAAACAGTTTTCTTGAATTAATCATATCACCAGTCCGTTTTGTTTCTTTTTCAATCACATGCCAGTAATCCGGATGTTTATAACAAAAAGGCATGTACGGAAGGGGTTCTCCTTTGTAAGAAAAGAGAGATTTTCCCTCAATCGGCCATTCCTTACAGCCATCTTTTTTGCCCTGCATAAACCCCTGCCAGATAAAATCACTCGGTGTCAGACCTATCGTTAATGTAATATCCTCAAAATAAGAAGCGGCAGTCAATGCAAGTGTTCCTGTAGTAGATGCCCCGACAATTCCTATCTTCTGATTACCATGCATTTTTAACCAATTGATTGCTTTCTCTATACGTTCCAATGGATAATTATGATGTCCATAATCCTTTTTTCCAGGTGACATCGTCATCACATTTACGCCGAGTTTATGTAGCCATTTCACGGATGTACGCGCCAGATAATCCTCTGGATCATCTCCGATCATTGCTATCATTGCACAGTCTGAGTCTGTTTTGCATTTCCAGTATGCACCATAAAATCCATCTGTTTCCACATCAAAATGTCTTTTCTTCATCTATATCATCTCCTAACATCATTCACCTTTCTCCAAAACTATTATTTTGTTCGAAATATTCCGAACGGCTGGAATCTTACCTATTACACAATAAACAGGCATAAGCTCTTTCATTCCCTCAACAAGACTGACTTCCTGCAGAACAAAAAAATTCGGTACAACCTTTTGCAGTTCTGTTCCGTTCTTAACTCCCCATGTGAATTTTGCATTGCTGCCCTCTATAGATTTTTCTTTCACATGTTTTACAACAAATGGTGACATGGTTTCGACCATTACAGTTACTTTCTGAAATGATTTTTCAACAATAGAAAACATTTTCCTGATATCTTTCTCACACAAATACATGGTAAGTCCTTCAATTATTACCAGAATATTCTCACCGTGATAATCGATATCATCTATGTAGGAATCATCCATTGCAGACTTTGCGATCTGACACACCGGACCAGTTTCGGCAAGAAACTGGCTCCTTATTTTCATCGTTTCCGGCAAATCTACATTGTACCATCGCAGGTATTTTCCTTTCATCCTGTAGCATCTGGTATCCAGTCCACATGCAATATTTATAACAACTGTATTTGCATACTTCTCCAGATATTGCTCAACCATCCGTTCTAATACGATTGTTCTCGCAATCACACCACAGTTCATGGCTTTATCCTTATCTGCTTTGGAAAAGTCATAGTCTAGCTTTTCCACAAGTTCTACTGCAATCTCATCTTTGATCTTTGCATTTTGTTTTCTTGTTTCTTTTGCTCTTGCATAAAGGGTCTGTACCATCGTTTCCGGCACACCTGTCACATTCACTTTTCCTTTCATTGTCTATCGCCTTCTTCTATTGTTTTCTTACAACGCAATGCATCCTCATACCTTTACGGATTTCAAATTTTTCTACTTTTAATCCTGCTTTTCTGCAGCACTTCATGACCACATCTCTTGTTGGAACCCGGACATCTCCATGTCCACATATATTTGCTAACGGCATTTCTAGTGTATTCATCAGCCACACCAATACTTTATTGTCACTGGTCACATCCCGCAGGATCAATCTTCCATTTGGGCGAAGGCATCTTTTTACACTGTCAAAAAATGCCTGCGGATTCGGATAATGATGGAAACTCATAGAACAAATAATTGCATCAAATGAATTATTTTTAAAAGGAAAATTCTCACAGTCTCCCACAACAAATGTCGCATTTGGAATATCTTTCTTTTTTGCCTGTTCAATCATCGCAGGAGTCAGATCCAGTCCGGTATAATGCCTGTCTGGATATTTTTCTGATAATAAAGAAATCATCGGAGCCGGTCCGCAGCCTGCATCCAATAAATCTGTGAACGACTCCTTCTCTAATTCTTCCAGAATATCCGGATAATCCTTCTTACACATTTCGTAAATACCAGCATGGTTACTTTCATATCTTTCTGCTGCTTTTGTAAACTCTTTGATTGACAATTTTTTGTATTTTTCGTTTTTCATGTTTTTTCTCCAATCATTGTGCTGTTTTCGTCTTACATCCACATGTCTTCCGTCTTTTCACATAATCATAGAATTGCTTATGCAGTTCCCATAAATCAATATTCTCATAAAAATCTGCTCTCTTTTACATTATCCAATAAATTTCCATCGCATATATTAGTTGCAACTAACTCATATTTTCTAAAAAACCGTGTGAAGACAAAACTGTAATTCCACACGGTTTCTTTTCTTATGCATTCAGTATATCACTTTTATCTGGTTTATCAACCAGATTTTCAATGTCCGTTGTCATGTTATCCATTATTTCTTTCTTCATCAATTGGAGTTCCCTTATGTTGATGTGTTTTTATGAATGCCAGGACGGATGTTCAAGATCATAATACGTTAATCCTTTTTCCATATCAGCTTTCCTTCCTTCTTAATATTTTCATTGAAACGATAACTATTCACATTAGAAGTATGATTTCCGCCAATGTTCCCAACAGCTTATCAACCTGGATCGGCTTGGCTATATGACCATCCATTCCGGCTGCAATAGCAGCTCTCTTATCTTCTTCAAATGCATTTGCCGTCATGGCAATGATAGGTATACACGCTTTATCCTTATCTGGCAGATGCCTGATTGTCTGTGCTGCTTTATAACCGTCCATTTTGGGCAGCTGAATATCCATTAGGATTATATCATATGTGCCTGCTGGCATTTCCATTATCCTGTTTACACACTGAATGCCATCCTCCACACGCTCTGTTTTAAGACCGGAACGCTCAAGTATTGCCTCTGCAATCTCCGCATTCAGATCATTGTCCTCTGCCAGGAGGATCTTCCTTCCTTTAAGGATTTCAGTACATGTTTCTGAGTTTTCAGCGTGATTTTTTACATAATAGCTTTCATCGGCTATCCTGTGTTTTAGCGTAACTGTAAAGGTGCTGCCCTTGCCAAGTTCACTCTCTACCTCTATTGTTCCACCAAGCAGATCAACATATTTCTTTACGATTGACATTCCCAGTCCACTTCCTGCAATCTTGCCCTCTGTGGTATTCTGTTCACGTGTGAATGCTTCGAAAATCCTTGTCAGATACTCCTGACTCATACCGATTCCTGTATCACTCACTCTGTTCCTCACTATCATATATCCAGGCTCATCACATGGTAACTCATCTATGTTTACCATAATCGAACCACCGGCCGGAGTATACTTTATAGCGTTGCTCAGGATATTAACAAATATTTCCTCTACCTTGGTAATATCTGTCAGTACGTGTTCATGCTCCAAGTTCATCTTGTAATGAAATGCAATATTCTTTTTCTTCGCTTCATCATCAAATATTTCAAACAAACTCTGCCTGATATCTTCAATCCTGGCGTAGTTCTCATCAAGTTCCATCCTTCCGCTCTCAATCCGGGCCATATCAAGTACGTTGTTTATGATTGACAGAAGAATACTTCCAGACTGCTGCAGTTTTTTCAGATGTTCTGAAGTTTCAGGCAGATCCTTTCCTTTCAGTTCATCCTCCATAAGCTGTGCATAACCCAGAATTACATTCATAGGAGTGCGAATGTCATGTGACATATTGTTAAGAAAACGGGTCTTTGCGAGACTGGCATCCTCTGCTTTTTTCAGAGCAATTTCCAACTTGTCATTAAGCTTTTGTGTATCATTTGCCGCAAGCTTTGCAACAGCTTCTGCTTTCCTTGCCTTCCGTAAAAGTACGAGGATAATGCCGATGATGCTTAGTGCAAAAAATCCTGCCGTGGCAAAAAAAGCAATCATGTTGTCTTTTACAAAAGCATAAAATGTAACCTTATCTGGTGTACTGTCATAAATAGCAAGTGCACTTGTAAGCATATCAGACGGCATGGCCTTCAAAGTTTTATTCAGTATCGACAAAAGAGTTCCCTCTCCACTTCTTACTGCAAAGCATGCCTCCATTGTTTTTGTAAGTGGAACACTCTTAAAATTTTGACTGTTATCATATATTAGTGCCTGACTTGCTCCCATGAGGAAACCGTCTGCTTTTTCATGAATGACCATATCTGCTGCATCGTCAAATGAATCACAATCTACAAGCTTCCATTGGGGATAACTGAATGCAATATGCTGTTTTAAGGCATATTTTTCTCTGGGTACAGCTACAGTATACACCTTATTCTCATCAAATTTTTCCTCATCAGTTACCGCCATCAGGCTGTAGGTCCAGGCTGTATTTGTAAGTGCATATCCGTTTTCTTCTGCAAAATATGGATTCCTGCCGGCATAAAAAATCATGTCAATCTCACGATTCTGCAGAGCCTGAATCATTTCGTCATAATCTTCATATTCCTGTATATTAAATTCCAGTGTCTGATTTCCCAGACAGTCTTTGGCATAAGAGAAATATTCTGCCAGCATACCAGTAAGTTTTCCATTCTCTTCATCCATGGAAAATACCGCCGTATCATTGCTCAGAAATCCTATTCGGATACTGCCATGTTCTTCCACCCAGGACTTTTCTCCGCCTGTAAGGCTTTGACAATAATCAAGTGTAAAATACTTTTTATACAGATCCGCCTTGAAAAAAGGACTATCCTGATCCAGCTGACGCATTGCCCAGTCCAGCTCTGTCTTGATATCGCTGCGCTCTTTATTTATTGCAAAATATATGCCGGATTTACCAATCGTGGTAACGGATGATATTCCCTGTTCAGACCAGATAGATTCCTCCAGAGATACAAAACAGTCGATTTCATGATTTGCTAATTTCTTTTCGACATCATCATCACTATTCACATTTACATGTTCAGTATGTACGCCATTCTTATTTTCCCATTCTGTCAGCATGATTTCAGGCTCAGTACCCATGAGCACACCTACACGTTTACCGTCCATAAAGCTGAAATCAGACATCCCAATATCCGTATCCGATAAGTCAGCATAAAGGATATATTTTTCCTCGCCCATTGGTTCATCCGGGAAAAGCATCTTTTGTGCACGTTCATCGGTGTACGAGATGTCTCCCATGATATCAATCTCACCATTTTCAAGCTTATCAAAGCAGTTGGACCAGTCACATTTCACATACTCAAATTCCCATCCGGTATAGCCTGCCAAAGCCTGCATGAGCTCGTACCCATATCCCCGTCTGACACCATTCTTGTCAACATAATTAAAGGTATCCTCAAACGACCCGACACGGATGATCTGTGGCTTTTTTTCATCATTATTCGTCTCAGCGGCCCGGCAAGGTACTGTCAATACCATCCATATTCCTAAAACCACAAATATACCTATACATAATGCGGCTAATCTTTTTCTACTTTTATACATTCTTCTATTTCCTTTATTTGTGTGGTTAATCTGATACTCCGGACACCTGATCCAGATTCTTCTGTAATGTACCGATCAATTCCTCAATAACTATTGGCTTGGATAGGAATCCATTCATACCGCATTCCAGTGCTTTCTTTCTGTCCTCATCAAAGGCATTTGCAGTCATGGCAAAGATGGTGATTCCCGCCAGTGTCGGATCAGTAAGCGCACGTATCTGCTTCGTGGCCTCATATCCGTTCATTACCGGCATCTGCACATCCATCAACACAAGATCATAATTACCTGGTGTCGAATTCTTAACTTTCTCCACTGCCTCTGCTCCATTTTCTGCGGTATCAACCAGGAAACCATATTCATTAAGGATTTCCACCGCAATTTCACTGTTCAGTTCGTTGTCCTCCACAAGCAGTATACATCTGCCTCTGAAATCCGAACCTGCTGTCGGAAGAATATTATTCTCTTGCTCAGCCTGCTTCTGCCCGATAGCAGTCATCAAGGTATCTCTGATATCTGACATGAACATTGGTTTTGCACAGAATGCAGTCACTCCTGCTGCTCTGGCTTCCACTTCAATATCTGACCAGTCATATGCCGTCAGGATAATAATCGGCGTATCATCACCGAGGCTGCGGATCTGGCGGGTAACTTCAATACCATTCATATCCGGAAGACGCCAGTCGATGATATAAGCGTGGAACGCGTCTCCCAGTTCCATAGACTGCCGTGCACGGAGAACAGCTTCCTTGCCGGAAAGTGTCCATTCCGAACGCATTCCAACCCTCACAAGCATTTTTGTAACGCTGTCACAGGTATTGAAATCATCATCTACAACCAGTGCCTTAAGGCCCTCCAGCTCTGCGATCTTCTCTATACGTTGGTGCTCAGACTGAATCCGGAATGGCAGACGGACAATAAATTCAGTACCTTTGCCCTGTTCTGTCTGAACCTCAATGCTTCCCCCCATCATATTCACAATATTCTTGGTAATAGCCATACCAAGTCCTGTACCCTGGGTCCTGCTGACTGTGGAAGTACGCTCCCGCTCAAAAGGAGAAAAAATCTTCTGTACAAATTCCTGACTCATACCGATTCCATTATCCTTTACCCGGATCTCGTACAGTTCACTGCCTTTTACTGTCCCCGGGTACTGTTTAAGCCGGACAGAAACAGTTCCTCCCGCAGGAGTAAACTTAACCGCATTGGATAAAAGATTCAGCAGCACCTGGTTCAGTCGCGTCTTATCGCAATAGACCTCCTCATTTGTAACATCCATGGCATCCATATAAAGCTCCAGCTGCTTCGCATGGATCTGTCCACTGATGATCGTCTTCAGGTCATGAAGCACATCCGACAGACTGACCTCCGTTTCTTCCAGATGGATCTTTCCACTCTCAATCCGGCTCATATCCAGGATATCATTGATCAGTGAGAGCAGATGGTTACTGGATGAAAGAATCTTACCCAGATAATCACGGACCCTTTTCTTATCATCAATATTACTTACAGCCAGTGTCGTAAATCCGATAATCGCATTCATTGGTGTCCTGATATCGTGAGACATATTAGAAAGGAAAGTACTCTTTGCCTTGTTTGCTGTCTCCGCCGCACGTACTGCCTCAGAAAGTGCCTGGTTCATTTTTCTGTCCGAGGTACGATCCGACATAACCAGGATATATTTCTTTTTTCCATTTACCTCACTGCCCATAGCAATATTATGGAACCAGCGTTGTTCCCCTGTTTTCAGATGAACATATTCAAGATCCCATTCTCTCTGTTCCTGAACCTGGATTTCCTCCAGATAATTCTTCTCTGGATCTTCATGTTTCTCTGGATGCAATTTCCCCAGAACACAAATGTCTTTACAGATCTGTTCTACTGTAATACCCAACAGTTTTTCCACATTTGGGCTGACGTAATCTGCCTGATATGTTTTTGCATCCAGCATCAGGAAAACATCATCCACATTCATTGACAGCTTTTGAAACAGCTCGTCTCTGTACAGGATCTCTGTGTCTTTTCTCCTGAGGTTTGTTCTGCCTTTTTGAATAATAAAACTGATAAGTAAAGCGGCAATACAAAGCACGACCGCACTGACAAGGAGTATCGTACTACGCTGCAGACTGTTCATACTGGCATTGACAATATCTGCCTGGACAAGTCCCAGAAACATCCAGTCCTGGATATCCGATT
>NZ_CAKROJ010000078.1 GCF_934372025.1 uncultured Blautia sp. | reverse complement strand
CTTGGCGGTGGTTTTATTGAAATGTTCTGCGCTTTTGTAGGTGCCGGATTTGGCAATTTTCTCCGATGCAAACTGACAAAACATCATTTTACCCTGTTTTTATGCATTGTATCGTCGGTTTCTCTGGCCTGCCTTGTTTATGCCGGATTTTTGAAGATTGGCGAAATGCTGTTTGGCATTTCGGTACAGCATGAGGCTGGTTATATATGTGCCATGTTGTTTATCATTCCGGGATTTCCGTTTATTACCAGTGGGATTGACCTTGCCAAGCTGGATATGAGATCGGGTACAGAACGTTTGATGTATGCGCTGATCGTCGTTCTGGTGGCAACAATGGCTGCCTGGATCATGGCATTGCTTCTTCACCTGCAGCCGGTAGACTTTATTAAGATGTCAATGCCAGTAGGAATGTGGATAGTACTTCACCTGATAGCAAGTTTCTGCGGGGTATTTGGCTTTTCTGTTATGTTTAACAGTCCGGTAAGGCTGGCAGCAACGGCAGCGATGATCGGGGCTGTTGCAAATACACTCAGACTGGAACTTGTGGATCTGTCAGCTATTCCACCGGCTGCAGCAGCGTTCATCGGTGCATTAACTGCAGGAATCCTTGCATCCCTGATTAAAAACAAAGTAGGATACCCGAGAATCTCCCTGACGGTTCCTTCAATTGTCATTATGGTTCCGGGTTTGTATCTGTATAGAGGATTTTATAATCTTGGGATTATGTCACTTTCTGTTGCTGCTTCCTGGTTTGCGGCAGCAATCCTGATCATAGCAGCCCTTCCCCTGGGACTGATCTTTGCAAGGATACTGACTGATAAAACATTCCGGTATTGTACATGAAATAAGGACATCCTGCACAGAATGTCCTATAGACGGACTGGTCGAAAAAAGGTATACTGTTTCTATGAAATCCATTGGGACGAAAGGAGCAGATACCAATGTGGGAAAAAATCAATAACTTTTTAAAAGGGCAGATTGTAACATCAATCATATACATAGCCCTTGGTGCATGTCTGGTATTTATGCCGGTCAGTACTGTGAATGTAATATGTAAGTTTGTATTTGGAATTTTGCTGATTCTGGTAGGTTTGTATCATATCCTGATCTATGTGGCGGAAAAACTGAATTCCACGATTTTTGATCTGTTTTCTGGTGGTGTTCTGATGGTACTTGGAATCTTCCTGTTTATGAACCCGCAGATTGTTGTCAAGCTTCTCCCAATTTTGCTTGGCACATTTATTCTGGTGGACAGCATCTGGTCATTGAAGGGAAGCCTGAAACTCAAAAAACGTGGTGCAGGCTCCTGGAAGTTCCTTCTTCTGGGAAGCATTATTTTCATTGCACTTGGTATCTCACTGGTAGTAAACCCATTTACAATGGTGAAATACACGGTAATCTTTGCCGGATGGATATTCCTCTGTAATGGTGTGATTGATATGATCTATCTGATTCTTCTGAGAAAAGGTCTGAAAGAAATCAAACAGGATGTGGAAGCAGTGGATGCAGATGGCGAGATTATTTCTGGTGAAGATAGCGGTGAGACAGATGATCTGGATACAGAAGCTTCCGTACAGCCGGAAGAACCGATTGCACCGGAACCGGAATATGCACCATGGAGTTCCCGTAAGAAAGAAAAATCCACAGAAACGGATATTCCTGGATTTACTGAAGAAGAAAAGGAAGATAATGCCACTTCTGGCCAGGAAGATTTCGGCACAGAAGAAGCTGACAGAGAAGTTTCTGAAATGGAAAAATCCCTGGATGATGTACAGGCAAACGAAGATGATGCGTCAGTGGATGGGGTGACAGATACAATAACCGGACAGGATAATGATACTCCACCGGCCGGCAGAGGCGCATATGTTGTATCCAAGCCAACCATCACAGATGATAATCTCTCCGACACCAAAGATGAAAGCCTTCTTGGAATGTTCTCCCGCAAGCACAAACATAATAAAAAAGAAAACTGACAAAATCAAGTCATTTTGATGGGCGATGACCCGGCAATATGTAATACATACCAGAGTCATCTAAAAATTCCCTGAAAAATGACTTGATTTTTTATATCTATGTATATTCGGAACAACCTTCTCCCTGCCAATATCGTAGAACCAAACACCCGTACCACCACCTTCTTATTTGAATATCCAAGTCCATTTTTACCACCCTCTGTCTTGAACAATTCTTCCCATCTCACCCAGCCAGGGGTGTGCAGAGGGGACTGACAAGTCCCTTCTGCGGTTTTTATGCTTCCCAAAGAAAATCTTTCCTCATTTCATAAATGAAAACATTTATATTTTCCAAAAGAAAATATAAAAAAAAGAACACATTTCTTGATTTTTTATCATGGTATAAAAAATCAACAAAAACTATAATAAAGACAGCTTAAGAAAGAACAAATCTTACAAGTAAAGGAGAGGACAATCACTATGAAAATGAAAAAAATTACAGCAATGAGTATGGCAGCTTTAATGGCAGCTACAATGATCCCGTCAGTACCGGTTATGGCAGACGGAGGCGGAAAGGTTTACTACCTCAACTTCAAACCAGAGCAGGATGAAGCCTGGCAGAACCTGGCAAAAGCTTACACAGAAGAAACAGGAACAGATGTAACAGTAGTTACAGCAGCATCCGGACAGTATGAGACAACTCTTCAGTCAGAAATGGCAAAAAGCGATGCACCGACACTGTTCCAGGTAAACGGACCGGTTGGCCTTAAGAACTGGAAAGATTACTGCTATGATCTGAAAGATGCAGAAATCACAAAAGGTCTTACATCTGACGCATATGAACTGAAAGACGGAGATGCAGTTGACGGTATTGCATATGTAATCGAATCTTATGGTCTGATCACAAACAAAACTTTACTTGAAAAAGCAGGATATACTCTGGATGATATCAAGAGCTTTGATGACCTCAAGAAAGTTGCAGATGATATTCAGGCACGTAAAGATGAACTTGGCGTAAAAGGTGCTTTCACCTCAGCTGGTATGGACGGATCCTCTGACTGGAGATTCAAAACACATCTTGCAAACCTTCCAATCTACTATGAATACAAAGCAGATGGAATCGATGATACAGAAGCAATCAAAGGAACATATCTTGATCAGTACAAGAATGTATTTGATCTGTACATCACAGACTCTACATGTGATGGAAGTGAGCTTTCAGCAAAAACAGCGGATGACTCCAGAAATGAATTTGTAAATGGTGATGCAGTATTTTATCAGAATGGTTCCTGGGAATATGCAGAACTCGCCAAGACATACAGCGATGATGAACTTGCTATGATCCCGATCTACTTCGGTGTTGACGATGAGAACGAAGGTCTTGCAACCGGTACAGAAAACTACTGGTGTGTAAACAAAAATGCATCTGATGAAGATGTTCAGGCAACTCTGGATTTCATGAACTGGTGTGTAACATCTGAAGCAGGAACAAAATCCATGTCCGAAGATATGGGATTCACAATTCCTTTCAAAACAGCAGTTGCTCCTACAAACGTATTTGTAAAACAGGATGCTGAGTATACAGAAGCAGGTCTTACACCTGTATCATGGAACTTCACAACAATGCCATCTGAAGAGTGGAAGAATGGTCTTGGTACAGCTCTTACAGCATATGCAGCAGGAACTGGCTCATGGGACGATGTAGTAAGTGCATTCGTTGACGGATGGGCTACAGAAAAAGCTCTTTCTGAATAATCAGAATAGAAAATAACATGTTGTTTATGGGAGGAGGCAGAGGTTCTTGCCTCCTTCCATAAGTTAAAAGACAGAGGAACTTAAGCTTCTGTTAACAGTAGGGAAGAGGAGAAAAATCATGGTAGGAAGAACGATCAAAAAGTGGTGGCCGGTTTTTGTATTGCCAACCTTTGCGGCATTTGTAATCGGTTTCCTTTGGCCTTTTATCTGGGGCATCTATCTTTCATTCTGCAAATTTACAACAGTGCAGGATGTAACATTTGTTGGATTTTCAAATTATTCTAAGATTTTACTTGATAGTACATTCAGTCATTCTTTCTGGCTGACAGTTGTATTTGCATTCGTATCCAGTATTCTGATCAATGTACTTGCATTTTTTATCGCACTGGCACTGACAAAAGGATACAGAGGAACAAATGCATTCCGTACAGTATTCTTTATGCCGAACCTGATCGGCGGTATTGTACTTGGTTATATCTGGCAGACACTTCTGAATGGTCTGCTTTCCAAGTGGGGACAGCCGTTGCTTTCACTTTCTGCAAAAAATGGTTTTATCGGTATGCTGATTCTGCTGATGTGGCAGCAGATTGGATATATGATGATCATTTACATTGCAGGTCTGAATAATGTATCACCTGACCTGATCGAGGCAGCTCAGATCGATGGTGCAACAAGCAGACAGATTCTGTTTAAGATTAAAATTCCGATGATTATGCCATCTGTAACAATCTGTACATTCCTGACTCTGACTAATGGTTTCAAGATGTTCGACCAGAACCTCTCACTGACCGGTGGTGATCCTGGAAAACAGTCTCAGTTACTGGCGTTAAATATTTATGATACATTCTATGCAAGAAGCGGACCTCAATGGAAGGGTATTGGGCAGGCAAAAGCTGTTGTATTCTTTGTTCTGGTAGTTGTAATTGCATTGATCCAGCTTCGTGCAACATCATCTAAGGAGGTGCAGCAGTAATGGAAAATAAAAAAAGAAATTCCGTTGCAACGGTCTTACTGACAATTGTTTGTATCCTTTGGATGTACCCAATCGTCTTAATATTAATCAACTCACTGAAAAAAGAAGTAGCGATCACTACATCTGGAGTATTTAGCCTTCCAACCAGTGAAACATGGAATGGTGTTGCGAACTTTGTAGCGAGTGTTACTCAGATGGATTTCCTGAAATCTTTCTGGTACAGTCTTGTAATTTCTGTAATGTCTGTAGTTCTTATCATGTTATGTTGTTCAATGGCAGCATGGTATATTGTTCGTGTAAATGGTAAACTGTCCAAAATCTTCTACTATCTCTGTGTATTCAGTATGGTAGTTCCTTTCCAGATGGTTATGTTTACACTGGCAAAAACTGCAGATACTTTAAAATTGAATAATCCATACAATATCTGCATTATTTATCTTGGATTTGGTGCAGGACTGGCGGTATTTATGTTTACAGGATTTGTAAAAGGTATTCCGCTTGAGATTGAGGAAGCAGCTCTGATTGATGGATGTAGTCCGTTACAGGTGTTTTTTAAAGTTTTAATTCCGATATTAAAACCGACAATTATTTCAACAGCGATCCTGGAACTGATGTGGGTATGGAACGATTACCTTCTTCCAACACTGGTTCTTGATATTAAAAAATATAAGACTATTCCGATGGCAGTCCAGTATTTCCGTGGCAGCTTCGGACATGTACAGATGGGACCAATGATGGCAAGTATTATGATCGATATCATTCCGATCATCATCGTATATCTGGTTTGCCAGAAGTACATTATTGAAGGCGTTGTTGCAGGTGCCGTAAAAGGCTGATTCTGGTTATGTAGAATGGAAGTCTCTGGAAGAATATTTTTTCCAGAGACTTTTTGTGCTATAATCATAAGTATTATAGGAAACAAAACAGGGGGGAATTATGACAAACGTTCTTATTGTAGATGATGAAAAAATAGAGCGCGAAGGTCTGAAATATCTGCTTTCGAGAGAAGAAGGCGAAAGAAATGTTTTTGAAGCTTCGAACGGAAAACAGGCTCTGCAGATTATTCGGTCAGAGGACATACAACTTGTTTTGACTGATATAAAAATGCCTCATATGGACGGGTTGGAATTATCAAGACGTGCCAAGGAAGAAAATCCGGCATTGCAGATCATAATTTTCAGTGGATACAGTGATTTTACTTTTGCGCAGGAAGCGATTCGCTATGGTGTGACAGAGTATATCCTGAAACCGGTGAATCCGGAAGATTTTCATAAAGTAATTCAGAAGGCAGAGAAAGTGATTGAACAAAGAAAGAAAAAAGAAAGTCGTGAGATCAAAGGGAAAAATTTTCTGCAACAGTATTTTCTGCAAAATTATCTTTACTCCGGCAAGCTAGAAACACTGGAAAAAGCAAAAGATATGATCAATCTGGAAAAATGGAATGGCTGGCATTGTGGAATCTTGCTGGAATCCGATGTCGCTTTTTTTGATACGGCTGAAGAGACTCTGGAAGAGGAAATTCAGAAAGAGTTGAGAAGAGTATGCTTTTATCTGAATTTGAATGCAAGACAGTCGCTGCTGCTCTTTCAGGATGTATATTGCGATTATCAGCTGGTGGCAAATCATCTTTATAATTTTATGAAACGAAAATACAGAGACAGTTTTTATCTGGCAGTCAGCCGTAAATTTGAAGGTTGTGAGTGTCTGCCGGAAATCCTTGAGCAGCTGGAACAGCAGATGGAAGAAAAATTTTATCATCCGGAAAAACATGTTTTCTCAAATGAAGATGATGTACTGAAACTGTCGGTGGGAGAAGTGCAGGATTCGCAGATCATGCAGATGATCTCAGAAGACATCACACGGAAGGATACAGATCAGTTGAGAAAGCATTTCGCATGCCTGAAAGAAAAATATCATGATAATACACAGTATTCAGCAATGTATATCAAGTTTGTTTTCTCGAATGTCATTCAGGAACTGTTTCAGGAAAATCAGTTTTCTGGAGAGCGGCGTCTTGAGCATGAGATAGAACGATTGTATAACTGTAGAAATATCATGGAAATCGTTGAAGTGACTGAAGATAATATCAAGGAATACGAGGCATTTCTTGACCGTTCTATGAGTAGTTCTAGAAATGAAGTGGCAGCAGTCAAAAATTATATCTATCAGCATTATGAGGAAGATCTGAATCTTGAAATGCTGGCAGAAAAAGTCTATCTGTCTTCCGGATACCTCAGTTTTATCTTCAAAAAAGAGACCGGCATGAATTTGAACCGATATATACGTGTGTTCCGGATGGAGAAGGCAAAAGAACTTCTCTGCAGCACCAATATGAAGGTGGCACAGGTCAGTGAACGTGTTGGTTTTGCAAATGTTTCTTATTTCTGCAGAAGTTTCCGGGAATATTACGGAAGCAGTCCGGAATCATACAGGAAAGGAACCGGAGAGGATGAACAGACTTCGTAAGATATTCAAAAATATGAAGTATCGTCATAAACTGACGATCTTTCTTGTAGTTACAAGCCTGGTACCGATGACAGTACTTGCCTGGTACAGTCACAGCAGGCTGAGTACTATGGTCCGCAGCAGCGAACTGGAAGATATGCAGTCGATCATGGAACAGACCAGAGAAAGCATTGACAGCCAGACGGCGGTTTATGCCAGCCTTCTCAATTATCTGACCTATTCACCAGATATTGAGGAAATTATTAAGGAAAAAAATATCGATAATTATACGGCGTATGAAAAATATACAGAAATAGCGGATCCACTTTTGTCTGTACCAAAATCATATCATGATGCGATCAACAGAATTCAGCTTTTTGCGGACAGTATCCAGGTGGAGCATGAGTATACACTTGTTCCGCTTGATAAGATGAAAGAAGAGTGGTGGAGTGAAGGGCTGAAAGATGATGTGCGTATTCAGTGGAAAGTTGATCAGGATCGTAAAGAAGTTGCAGCAGTACGTATGATCTATAATGATCAGAAACTGGATGCAGTTCTGTGCATTTCTCTGGATTATAATAAAATCTTCCAGCCACTGACCAATATTCTCACGCAGGAAAATGGTGGAATTGTTGCAGACAAAAACGGTACAGTTCTTTATAACAAAACTGGTCTGACAAATCTGGAATTTGATAAATCTAAAAAAATGGATTCCATGATTCAGAAAATCAGCCAGTCCTGTGCATATACAAAGACCAAGAGTGAAGAAAATGACTGGGTATTTTATCTTTATAAGAGTCAGGATGCGATATCAGGTTCTGTACGAAGACTGCTGCTGGAAGAGATTCCACTGATTGCGGCCTGTGGTCTGATCATTCTGTTTCTGGCTATGGCATTTTCAAGAATTTTTACAAGAAAAATTGAAGAACTGACAAAAAATATGGACAGGGTAAATCATGGAAGCCGTGAAGTTACAGTCAACAGTGATTCGGGAGATGAAGTAGGAATTCTTGTTAACAGTTTCCGTAATATGATGGATGAGATTAACCGCCTGATCGACGAAGTATATG
>NZ_CAKROJ010000077.1 GCF_934372025.1 uncultured Blautia sp. | reverse complement strand
TTGTTGTCATCGATCACACAGCATATTTTCTGATCCAGATAACGACTGTTCTGAATTTCCTGGATCAGACTTCTTCCGGCCTCGCCTGCACCGACCAGCATAATTCTCTTTTTTTTCTTTATGGAGTAATGCTGTCGTTTGCGATAGCGCAGTCGGACCAGTCTGTAAAAAAAGCGGCTGCTTCCAACCAGGATTGCCAGATAAAGTGTACGAAGCACATAATAACTTCGCGGAAGATGGCTTCCGACACCCACAACAATTGCCATTTCACAAAGTGATGAAAAAGCAACCGCACCTGCAATCTTGAAGGTTTCCTCCTGACCCGCATATTCCCACAGGCTGCTGTATATCCGAAAAACAGCAAAGCAGAGCAGTGTTACCAGGATCATTAACACACCGTAATCCCGGATCACACTGATGAATTCTTCTGGTATCTGTCCGAAATCAAATTCAAATCGGGTAGCAAGTGCCATCGCCGAAGAAATAATGATTAAAAAGATATCCAGAACAATCAGGCAGATTCTTCTTAATAACAACTGATAATTTATTTTCTTTCCATTCATTCCTTTTTCCCATAATGGCCATAATGACCGTAATGACCGCCATAGCCGTATCCATAGCCATAGCCGTAACCGTAGCCATAGCCGTATCCATAACCGGTAATTCCCATTTCTGTACAGTTCAGAACATATCCGATCAGATCAACACCTGTATCGGCAATATTTTCCACACCACTCAGGATTCTGTCGACACGGGCGCAGTCCTGACGGACTACCATAACCGCACCATCTGTCATACGTGCAACTGCGGATGCATCTGCAAGCATTCCACATGGCGGTGTATCTATAATTACATAATCATAATTTTTTCTGAGTACTTTTATCAGTCGCTCAAGATATCCGTTTCCGATCAGCGTTGTTGGTGCTTTTACAGCTTCTGTACCCGGAAGGATATCCAGTTCATATTCACCATAACGGACGATTGCATCTCTCAGCTCTGCTTCTTTCTTCAGCACATCTGTGATGCCGGCATTTTTTGTCTTAATCCCTATTGCTCCGGCAATAGACGGATGTCGCAGATCACCGTCGAGCAATATTACTCTTTTTCCTTTTTTTGCAAGAGAAATTGCAAGGTTGACAGCAACGGTCGTCTTTCCTTCCCCTGCTGCCGCACTTGTCACAATAAAGCTTTTCAGGCCATCTTCTTCTGTCTTTTTTGCAACTCGTGTTCGGATCGTACGAAAGCTCTCTCGGAGTACGGTTGTATTTCCCGCGCCCTCAAGCAATACGGTCTTTTTACTTTTTCTTCTTTTACGGTTTGCCTTCGGAACACTTCCGAGATAAGAAATGCTCAGATAGTTTTTCAGATCTTCCTCTCTTCGTACGGTTCGCCTTGTAGAAGCATACACGAATAACAAAAAGACGCTGAGCACGGCTCCCACAACAACTCCTTTCGCTGCTGCACCGGCAAAGTTCTGCGGATTCTGTGGTTCCTCAGGAACCCCGCTCTCATCCATCAGTGTCAGCTGAGTATCTCCTATGATGTATTCTGCAACCTGCGGATAATACTTGATAACCGCCTGCAGTACGTCATATGCCGTCTGTGCATTTGATGCCGTTACATTGATCGTAAAAATCGAGGTATCTTTAATTGCCTCTGCGCTGATAGTTGCCGGTATAGTATCTACACCCAGACTGTCTGCCACGATGTCTGAGAGAGCGCCGCTTGTCAGTATGTATGGAAAAGTGGTGCTGAGCTGTCCCGCTGTCGTTGCATCTGAATAAGACTGGCTGTATCCATAGGCTGTTTTGGTTTCAACAACAAAGGATGAATATGCCTGATATACCGGGGTATAATTTGTTTTTTCACGAAGATAGAAAGCTCCTCCGCATACTGCCATAAGCAGGAAGCACAACAGGAAAAACTTCTTAAATCCTCGCCACATGTCATCCAGAATCGTAGTAAAATACAGGATTCCGGAGTCCATTTCTGTATTACGCTCGTTTCCCATAGTGACCTCCATATCTGTAGTGACTGTTTCCACCTGTACTCTGAGAAGCTGTACCATTCAGAATGCAGCCGATCACTTTTCCTCTGGTATTATTCAGAATATCAATTGCATCGTTAATGTCTTTTGCCAGGACCGTATCCTGTCTTACTACCAGTACAGAAGCATCCGTCATCTGCGCCAGTTCTTCTGTATCAGCAACCAGAGCCAGCGGTGATGTATCCACGACGACATAGTCCATTCTTTCTCTGCAGAAAGCAATGATCTGTTTCAGTGTCGTACTTTTCAGCAGGGTCTCTATAGAATTAGAAGATGTTTTGTTCAGGATCATATAAAGGTTGGAATCATTCCAGTTGCGTATGATCCTGTCAGCGCTTTTATGATTGATCAGCACATCTCCCAGATCTGTTTCTTCATTGTCACGCACATCAAAAATCTTGAACTGCGCCGGCTTACGGAAGTCGCAGTCCATCAGCATAACCCGGTTTCCTTCCTGCGCAAGTGAAAGTGCAAGGTTTGCTGCCACTGTGGATTTTCCTTCGTTTTCCATTACACTGGTCACAAGGAGGACTTTCGCCTGTTCCTTGTCCATATAGCTTCGAACCCTTGAAGCTGCCATCTTGCTGGATTCCACATAGGAAAAGCTTCTCAGTGGATTCGATATCAGCATGGACAGATATCCTTTCTTACGGTTCATGGAAAGTGATTTTGATTTTTTCTCATATGCGATCGTTCCCAGCAGACGGGTATCGAGTTTTGAGGAAACCTCTCCCGGATTCTTGATCGTATCACGTATATAAGAAATTCCTGCCACAAGCACGATCAGACAGCCTGCCGCTATCAGAAATACCTTCAGAACCATTCTTTTTTCGTTCAATGGATTGGATGGTGACATCGCAACTGAAGGCTGCTGAATAGTTTCGATGATGACATTTTTGATGGCATAATCCGAAACTGTATTGTAATTTTCCATAACTGACCGGAGTACACGATAGGATTCTGCTGCGGTTTTTGCTTTAACAGAAAGTGTGATCAGGTTTGTCTCCGGTACAAGATCTACAGATGTTTCCACATCCAGACTGTTTACGCCGATATCCTGAGCCACCTTTTTTTTCAGAACGTTGCTGCCCAGGATCTCAGTAAACTGCTGTGCAAGGTCTTTTGTAGAAGTTAAATTCTGATAAATATTGCTGTTCATTCCCTTTGCTGTAACAACAAAGGTTGTCGATGTTTTGTATTCGGGTTGATAGGTCGCGCAGATCCAGATGTCTGCAAATAGTGCTGCTGCGACGGACAGCAGAAGAATCGTGATCCATTCTCTTCCGATGTCCTTCAGCATGCTGATCAGGTCGATCTGCTGGACGTTTTCGCTGTCAATTCTCTCTTCCATAAATTCCTCTTTCCTGCTATCTCACAACAACGATCAGGCGAATCTGTCCTGTTGCACTTTCTTTGCCGCTATCGTCTGTCATCTGATATAAAATTTCGTATGTTCCCGGTGTGTTGAAATCTGCCGGGTTTGTAATCTGCACTTCATCTGCTGTGATGGCTGTCCGTTCCTGCTTTTCTGCCGGATTCGGATCTCGGAGGACGCCATCTTCTCCTCGCTTGAATTCAATACCGCCCATTGTGATCTGCTGGACATAAGACCACGGATCAATGGCAGTTCCGGCCGGTGTGTACACCAGGTATTCGGATAATTCAAACTGAGGTTTCGGTGCTTCTTTTGATGGATCATAAATTTCCACCGTTACCGGAAGCTTCTGCACATCACCTGCACTGTTTGCAACCTGATAGACCATTGGATATTCGCCGGCTACGTCTGCCTGCACATAGTATTCGCTGGACATTTTTATTTTTCCGGTCACATCTCCATCCAACACGTCCGAACAGGTAAGCGTTCCCATGATATCCTGTGTATTCATTGCAAATCGCAGGGGTTCCGTCAGTGCAAATGTCGGTGCTGTGTAGTCCTTGTAAGTAATTTTTCTTGAAGCTTTTGTTGCATGATTATCTGAATCAAAAGCTGCCACTGTCATATTTCTTGTGTGGTTTTCCATGAAATTACTGATTGATTCGACGATCAGGCTTCCTGTCACATCACCGTCCTTCGAATCCATTGCTGTAATTCCTTTCAGAAGTTCCTCATCTCCTGCCTGGCAGGATACCTCAACGGAATCAGAATCCATCGTGATCACCGGAGCCTGATTGTCTTTGGAATTAATCTGTTCATATTTAAAGTATCCAAACGACGCCACGGCAATCAGAAATACCACTATGCCAAGTATTCTTAACTTTTTCATGAATCTCTCCTCTTAACCTTCACCTGTAAACAGGCAAAAAATATTTTCTCCTTTTTTCCGGTCTGCGCCCATGCAGTGAAATCTGCTGATTTCTTATGATACGTTCCGGATTTTTCTCTGTCAGATACCAGGCAAACTCATAACCACCCAGTCGGATCAGTTCTTCTTTTGCCTCTCTCATATAGGGTGTACGCATATAAGAGCGGTGTGCATCACTGGCCATACATGAGATCAGATCATTTTTCAGGAGAGTATGTGCTGTTTTCATTACACTTCTCCCAAATCTCCCCAGAACACTGCCCTTATTCATCTGCGTCACACAGCCGTTCTGTACCCATTCATACACAAGCTCCGGATAATCCTGCACGCAAAAATAACGTTCCGGATGTGCGATCAGAGGAATATTTCCGGTCTCAAAAATCTCCTCCAGACATTCCCTGATCCACCATGGATCTGCATCAAATGGAAACTCCACCAGATAATAGGTTGTCCCGTTAATCCCACCCAGCTGTTTGTTTTTTATCTTCTGTGCAATGTCATCTGAAGCCCAGATTTCCATTCCTTCCAGTATCTGCAGTTGGATTTTTTCTCTTTTCAGTGACTCACGCAGTTGTTCAAAGCTCTGTTCCAGCTGCACGGACTGAAAATTTTCAAATCTTCCCATCTGATTACTGTGCGGTGTTGCTGCCATGATCTCCACGCCACTTTCCACTGCCAGTTCTGCCATTTCCAATGATTCTTCCAGACTCTCTGAACCATCGTCCAGATTCGGCAAAATATGTGCATGTATATCGATCATATTCTTCCCCTTCCGCAGCACCTCTTTTTACAAACTATAATTTTACGCTATTCTTTTTTCCTCTCCCACGTACTAAAGTATGAGTTTTCCCGACTTTTTTCACGTATCCTGCTGCTAAAAACAAGAAATCCGTGAATAATTCATATTTTTCTGAATTATCCACGGATCTTTTTACGGATGTATTTATTCTGTTGTCGTATCTGTTCTGTCTGCTCATGCTCAATACAAAAACAGAAGGCTTATATAAACAAGTGCACCGGCTGCTGCAAGTACACCGATCACGATGCAGATTGTCATTATGATAAATCGTATATTGCCGGAATCTTTGTGTCTGCTTCTTTTGGGTGCCGGCTTTTCCCTTCCCTGATTCAGATTCTGTGTTACCGCAGCCTCTTTCCACGGGCTGGCATGTTTGGTTCTCTGTGTGCTTTTTTGTTTATTTTTTCCTGCATTGTGTTTCTTCTTTGGCTTAACTGTGTCCATCTGTGATGTGAGATATTCAAACTCCGGAACATCATACTCTTCTTCATACGCTTCTTTCTCCGGCTGGTCTGCCAATTCAGTTTGCGGCTCTTTTGGGGATGCCTCTGCGGTATGCTGCATACCCAGTGCACGAAGAAGATCTTCATTCAGTGCATCTGTATAATCTGTCCGGTTTTCTCTTTCACTCATTTTTTCTGTCCTGCCTTCCTGTTTTGTTGCTGTCTGCTCTCTTAAAAATCTCTCTATTTCAGCTGCTTCAGTTTCGTTGATTTAATCTCATAAATATGGTCACTGACAGAAAGAACACTCGGTCTGTGTGTCGTAACAATACATGTTCTTCCATTATCTTTTTTCATAATATTTTTCAGCACCCGTTCCTCTGTTTCTATATCAAGTGCAGAAGTTGCCTCGTCAAGGATCAGCACCGGTGCGTCTTTCAGAAGTGCTCTGGCAATGGCAAGGCGCTGTGCCTGTCCTTCGGAAAGTCCGCTTCCTTTTTCTCCCAGTACGGTTTCCAGCTCATTCGGAAGTTTTTTTACAAATTCATAAGCGCAGGCTGTCTGCAGCGCCTCTCGTATTTCTTCATCGGTTGCATCTTTTTTTATCATTCGCATGTTCTCCGCAACGGTACCTGCAAAAATAGTATTTCCCTGCGGCACATAGCTCAGGAAAGCTCTTGTCCCGGCCGAAAGCCTGGCACTTTTTTTCGATGCATTGCAGAGTTCTGCGGATCCCTCTGTCGGATACAAAAGACCAAGAAGCACTCGGATCAACGTTGTCTTACCTTCTCCAGAAGGACCGATGATCGCGGTGATCTCACCTGCCTCTGCTGCAAAATCACCTCTGTGAATAATATCTTTCCCGGTTTTGTAGCTTATATTGATATTTTTCAACCGGATTGCAATTTCTTTTCTCTCATCTTTCTGAATTTCTTCTACCTGGTCCATGTCCAGATATCTTTCTTTTTCCAGTTCTGAAACAGCCATCAGACGTCCTGCACAGGTTGCTGCATTGATTGCTGCCGGTACGATCTGGATCAGAGAAGAAAAAGAAGAAGACAGGGAATTTGCCATCTGAAAAAACATCAGCAGGGTTCCGGTGGTAATATATCCACTCCAGAGCCGGTAAACGCTCCAGCCAAAACAGATATACGAAACACCGGTTCCCACTGCTGACATGAAGGAAGAAGTATACACTGTAAATTTATTATAATCAAGCAGTTTTTCTTTGTATCTTTTCTGCAGACTCTGTAGTTTTTCCTCAAACACACCTGTCAGATCCAGTGCTTTTACGGTCTGCACATTCTGAAATGTGTCATCCTGAAAAGACATCAGACTGCTTGTCATTTCTCTCATTTCATTATTATAGGTTCGCATTCTGTGCATGAACTTTCGTGAAAACAAAACGGTAACCGGTGCGCTCAGCAGAGCAATTCCCGCCATGACCGGGTCATAATAACATATAATTGCAAATGCACCGATAAACTGTACCAGCTTTGTAATACTGTTCGGAATCCATCCGATCACACTGGATGCTACCTGTACTGCATCATTGGATAGTCTGTTCAGAAGATCTCCGCTACGAAACTCCCCAAGTTCTTTCCATTCTGTATGTATGATCTTACCAAATATATCTGCCTGAATCTCATTCTGGATCACGACATTGATTCTGGCTGAAATTCGACTGATAACGGCATTCGAGAGAATGCCGGCCACCGTCATACACACGATCAGTAGTGCAAAAATCAGGATCTTGTCTTTTTTTACTCCTGTAACTGCATCAATCAGATATTTGGAAGCAACACTACTTCCAAGTCCCATAAGTGTTCCAAAGACTCCGGCAAATATATAAAAGCAGATGGATAACCAGTATTTTTTTGCATATTGGTACATCCATGCGGTCTCTCTGCATATCTCCTGCAGATAGCCCTCTCTGATTTTCATGATTATTTTCCTGATCAACTGCTTCAAACTAACACTCCATTTATCTGATTTGAATTTTCCTTATTATAGCACCGCACTCACCGATTCACAAGCAATTCACCTCTTAAAAAGTGAATATATTTTTATTATTGGCATGCGCAGCGGTATCACATATCTCCATATATGTTCGAATATTTTCCACGTCAGGTCATGCTCATCGAGACGTTTCCCTTTGCGCAAAACCTCTGTAATCAAGCCAAAAATCTGGTCTTCCCGGATTGGTCCTTCTATTGTCTGCTGACCATCTCCAATAAAATAAAACTGGCTTTCGCCAGTTTTTTTATCTTTTCGCATAAAGTGAATTCTGTGCAATATATACTGTCCGTTTTCTCTCTGAAAAAATGCAATATCTCCTTTTTTCAGCGGCCGGTCAGGCTTCTTTATCAGTACCTGATCCCGTCTGTCGATCAGAAACGGCATCATGCTGTTCCCGGTGACAACGAGCGGCACTTCTTTTCCTTCCTCAAGAACTGAACGGACAACCTTCATATATTCCTGGTTGTCTACAATACGGACAGGAATTTCATGCTCCATATAATTCTCCTTTATTTCATCTTATTCTGTTGTGATTTTACTGTTGTTATTTCTGTTTCGTCTGTTTTATAAAACGCCCTGACGCTTCATCTCTCTGGAAACTGAAACATATTCTTTGCTGTTTTCAAGGTTTCCAAGCTTTTCTTCCCAGGTGAGATTTCTTTTGATTTTTGCCGGACTTCCCATCACCAGAGATCCATCCGGAATGATCGTATTTTTCGTTACCAGACTTCCGGCGCCTATGATGCAGTCATTACCAATCTGCGCTCCGTCAAGAATTACCGCACCCATTCCGATCAGTGTCCGGTCTCCGATCGTGCAGCTGTGGATCACTGCATTGTGTCCTACTGTTACATTGTTTCCAATACGAACCGGCATATTGCGACTTACATGAACTGTACAGTTTTCCTGAATATTTGTCTCTTCTCCAATCAC
>NZ_CAKROJ010000076.1 GCF_934372025.1 uncultured Blautia sp. | reverse complement strand
TTATGATAGATTGTACTTCCATGTACTTCAACTTCGCCAATGCTTAAATTTCGCTGGAAGTTCGTGGAATCATCCACTGCATTCCACAGACAGAACTCTACATACGAAAATAGCGAAATATTTTTTACAGAATCAGAATCGTTTTTCAGTTTAAGGTAATTGATCTCACAAGCCGCATCCACCGGCACAAAAGCCAGGAGCTCTGCTTCCAGTTTATTTTTTGAAGCGCGAAAACGACTGTAACCAAGTCCGTGACGGCATTCATAAGTGTCTGTTTCTGTTGCAGATGGCATCGTTCCTGGATTCCAGATTATGTCGTCATCATTAATGTAATAATATTTTCCATTGGAATCTGCCGGAATATTGTTATAACGATATCTTGTGATTCGCATAAGTTTCGCGTCTTTATAGAAGCTGTAGCCTCCACAGGTATTAGAGATCAGAGTAAAAAAATCATTGCTTCCCAGATAATTAATCCAGGGTAACGGTGTGCGAGGTGTTGTGATTACATATTCTTTGGCTTTATCGTCAAAATATCCATACTTCATTGAAAAACCTCCTCGAGATTTAATGATAATAAAATAAAATATACGGGTATGCGATCACGAATTAAAGACTGAAAACAGATTTGCGAAAACGAATAAGTTTAGAATTCTTTGAATTGTTATATATAGATTAAATTGGATTAGCCTCAGTATAATTCAGTTTTTTCAAAAAATCAACTGTAAATTGCCGTTAAATAAATCACATAAATATAATTTTTAATTCCCAAAATTTTTAACGAAATTTTTCGTAAAAACAAAACCCGTTTTTTGTGAAATTGATAAATTATTATAAATTCTATTTTGTGCAACAGGGATAAATTATGCAAAAACTACAATTTCTTCTTGCATATTGTCAAAAAATAAAGTACGATGAGCTTGCGAAAACGATTTAGAAACAAATAAACAGAAAAGGCTGGACATGTATATGGTATCCATGAAAGATATTGCAAAACAATGCAACGTATCAGTTGCAAGTGTCAGTAAAGCTCTTAATGGTTATCCGGATATCAGCGAAGAAACGCGACAGCTTATTTTAAAAACTGCATCAGAGATGGGATATCTTCCTAATTCTTCCGCAAGAGCACTGAAGACCAAACGGACTTACAATCTTGGCGTACTCTTTTTAGACGAAGCCATGAGTGGTCTCACACATGATTATTTCAATCATGTACTCGAGAGCTTCAGACGTACTGCCGAATCCAAAGGATATGACATCACGTTTACCAGCGGAAACCTCTCCGGTCAGCATCTGGGTTATTATGAGCACTGCCGCTACAGAGGAGTCGATGGAGTTGTGATCGCCTGTATCAACTTTTTTACAGAAGAGGTGCAGCGCCTTGTACAATCCGAAATTCCGGTGGTCACAATCGATCATGTATTCGATGGAAGAATTGCCATTGTTTCCAATAACATTCAGGGAATGGAAGATCTTGTTTCTTACATTCTGAAACGAGGGCATCGAAAGATTGCCTATATTCACGGAGAAGATTCCTCTGTTACACGAAACAGACTTGGAAGTTTTTACAGAACTCTCCAGAAAAAACGAATCGATGTACCGGATGAATATATGCCAGTCATCCCCTACCGTGATGCAGAAGCTGCAGCAGTGGCTACCTCAGAACTTCTTGATCTGAAGGATCCACCTACCTGCATTCTTTATCCGGATGATTTCTCTGCACTGGGTGGTATCAATGAGATCCATGACCGTGGACTTCGAATACCGGATGACATATCTATTGCAGGCTACGACGGACTCACTTTTGCACGCATCCTGGAGCCCCGGCTGACAACTCTGTGTCAGGACACAGAAACAATTGGACGGCTTGCTGCACAGAAACTGATCGATCTGATCGAGAATCCAAGGACTACGATTATTGATAAGTTTACCGTAGACGGAACCCTTTTCCCCGGAGCATCGGTTAAAGATCTGACAAAGTAAAAATTCAATTGGAAAAGCAAAATATATCAAAAATATGGGAGGTAACATCATGAAGAAAAAGATTATGGCAATCACATTGACAGCAGCTATGCTTGCAGGTCTCACAGCAGTTCCGGTCTGGGCTGATGATGCATCTGCTGACGAAGGCAAAGTTTTAAACATTTATTGCTGGAATGAAGAATTCAAATCTCGTCTGACCGATCATTATCCGGGATATGAAGAAGTTGATGGAACCCATGGCAAGATTGGTGACGTAGATGTTGTATGGAATATCACACCATCCGATGATAATGCATATCAGAATAATCTGGATGAGACGCTTCTGAAACAGGCTGATGCAGCAGCCGATGATAAGATTGACCTCTTCCTTGTTGAAGCAGATTATGCACTGAAATATGTAAATACCGAATATACAATGTCTGTAGCAGATCTGGGAATCACAGATGAAGAAGTTGCCGACCAGTATCAGTATACAAAAGACGTTATGACAGATTCAGACGGAAATCTGAAGGGTCTTTCCTGGCAGGGCTGCCCTGGTACCATGATCTACAGAAGAGATATTGCAAAAGAAGTATTCGGAACAGATGATCCGGCAGAAGTTCAGAAGAAAGTTGCTGACTGGGATACCTTCAAGGCAACTGCTGCAGAGCTGAAAGAAAAAGGCTATCAGATGACATCCACTGTAAACGACAGTTATCGTGTATTCTCCAATAATGTATCTTCCCCGTGGGTTGTTGATGGAAAAATCACTGTTGATGACAATATCAAGAACTGGGTAGATATGTCCAAAGAAATGGTAGATGCAGGTGAAACAGCTACCTATGAGCTGTGGAGTGATGACTGGAGCAAAGGCTTCTTTAAAGACAGTAATGTATTCTCATACTTTGGACCTGCATGGTTTATCGATTTCTCCATGAGTGCCGATCAGGACGGTTCTGTTGGTAAAGACGGCGGCTGGGCTGCAACAGAAGGACCACAGGGCTTCTACTGGGGCGGAACCTGGATTACAGCAGCTACAGGCACAGACAACCCGACACTTGTTGCTGATATCATGAGAACTATGACAACTAACGTTGATGTTATGAAAGAAATCGTTACAGCTGACAACGACTTCGTAAACAACAAACCAGCTATGGAAGAAATGGCTGCAGATGAAAGCTACGGCGATGCAGTTCTCGGTGGACAGAATCCTCTGGCTATGTTCTGTGCAGGTGCTGACAAGATCGACCTCAGCAACATGAGTATTTACGATCAGGGCTGCAACGAGGAATTCCAGAATGCTATGAAGAACTACTTCGAAGGCAATGCATCTTATGAAGAAGCTCTTGATCTGTTCTACAAAGCAGTTGTAGAAAAATATCCTGAACTTACATACTAATTGTTTAAGCAGACTGATTTCATTAATAAGTACTGAGTAACAAAGACGTGCCTGCCTGACCATCAGGCAGGCACACTTTTAATTATGGAGGAAGATAATGGCAAAAAATAACAACCATAAGGCGGTCAGCTATAACAAATGGGGCTATATCTTTCTGATACCGTTTGTAGTAGTATACCTCATATTCCAGCTCGTTCCGCTTATTACAACAATTTACAACAGCTTTTTTGAAAATTACAGATCTGGATTGACGCAGATTGGGCCGAACTTTGTGGGATTTGCCAATTACATCAAACTCTTTGAAGGCGGAGAAATCTGGATTTATTTTAAAAACACGATGATCATGTGGGTCATGGGCTTTATTCCTCAGATTCTGGTATCCCTGCTCCTCGGTTCCTGGTTTTCCAATCCCAGTCTCCGTCTGAAGGGTCAGCGTTTCTTTAAGACTGTGATCTATCTTCCAAATCTGATCATGGCTTCTGCCTTTGCAATGTTATTCTTTACTTTATTTGCAGATGGCGGCCCGATCAATGCAATGCTGATGCAGGCAGGAATACTGAAACAGGCATACTCCTTTTTCAGCCACACATGGAGTGCTAGAACTCTTGTTGCAGTCCTGAACTTCCTTATGTGGTTTGGTAACACGACCATCCTTCTTATGGCCGGCATGATGGGTATCGATCCATCTCTTTATGAGGCAGCCGAAGTGGATGGTGCCACAGCCTCACAGATTTTCAGAAAGGTCACTCTTCCGCTTCTTCGTCCGATCCTGATCTATGTCATGATCACATCACTGATCGGCGGTATGCAGATGTTTGATGTTCCTCAGATTCTGACAAACGGAACCGGTGATCCAATGCGTTCCACTATGACGCTGATCATGTATCTGAACAAGCATTTGTTCAGCAAGAACTATGGAATGGGCGGTGCATTATCCGTATTCCTGTTTATTATTACCGGTGTGCTCAGTCTGATCGTATTCCGATTTAACAAAACAAAAGACGGGAGGTGAGAAGGATGAATGAAAAAGACCAAAAAACCAAAAAAGGAATGAGTATGAAAGGTCAGCGTACGCTTGCTTATATAGTACTGATCATTCTCTCCTTCTTCTGCCTGTTCTGGTTTTATGTACTGTTTATCAATGCAACCAGATCAAATGGTGCTCTGAAGAAAGGCTTCACAGCAATCCCGGGCGGATTTCTCATCAAAAACTGGAAGAGTCTTCTTGCCGGAACACTTCCTGTATGGAACGGTATGTTCAACAGCATCTTTATTGCTACATGCTCCGCCGTTTTATGTACCTATTTTTCCACCATGACTGCTTATGCGATCCATGCCTATAATTTCAAGGGAAAAAAATTTATGTTTACTTTTATCCTTGCAGTCATGATGATTCCTACTCAGGTAACCGCCCTTGGTTTCCTGCAGCTGCTTGGTAAAATGCATCTGGATGATTCCTTTATTCCTCTCATCGTTCCAAGCATCGCTGCACCGGTCACTTTCTTCTATATGAAACAGTATATGGAAAGCAACCTTCCTCTGGAACTTGTAGAAGCCGCACGAATTGATGGTTCCGGAGAATTTAAGACCTTCAATAAAATTGTATTTCCACTTATGAAACCGGCAATCGCTGTCCAGGCTATCTTCACCTTTGTACAAAGCTGGAACAACTACTTCATCCCGGCACTTGTTCTTCACTCCGACAAGAAGAAAACGCTTCCTGTATTGATTGCACAGCTTCGCAGCGCCGACTTCCTGAAATTTGATATGGGCCAGGTTTACGTTATGATCGCATTCTCCATTTTCCCGGTCATCATAGTTTATATCCTTCTTTCCAGATTTATCGTCGAAGGCGTGTCTGCAGGTGCAGTTAAAGGTTAAACATCCAAACCCTCCTTTCAAAATCTAATAATAAACGTTACTGTTCACTCCGTTCGCAGTAACTTGGTCAAAATGCATTCCAAATCACCTTCGGTGATGGCATTTTGCCCCGTATGTCTCGGGATTTTGCCATATTCATGGCAAAACACCTCGCGGGATATTACCTGTGAACAGTTACTAATAAACTACTTTTAGGACACGTTATTCATAGTGTCTATTGCACCTGAACGGACTTTATGGTTAAATGGAAGTAGCTAAAATACAGACGGTAATGTATTTTACCGTCTGTATTATTTTTATATATTGAAGGGATGACAAATGACAACGAAAACTTCTCGAATCATAATAAAAACTTTCGTTAAAACTGCATTAAAGGATGCTGACGAATCACCGGAACGTTGTACCAGAAATCTCGTAGATATGGCTCTTCATTTTTCGAAAGGACGTTTTCAGCAAGAATTCTTTGAGATGGCACGTACAATGCTGAATAATGAAAACAGTCCATACTATCCTCTTATAGAAGATACTCTCCGCCATATGGACAAAGAAAAACTGATCGAATTTGGAATGAATCTTGGATACAACGGATGTACCATGGGAGCGCATATTGTCCGCAAGATCAAACGGACAGAAAATATCAATGTTCCATGGCTGTTGTTTTTAAATATTGCTTCTTCCGGCGAAAAACTGCTCACAAATTATCAGCCGGTTTTTGATCAGGGAAAAGAACTGGGAATCTATGTATACTTTTTATATACCGATGATGATCCGATAAAATTACTTCCTCTTATCAAAAATAATCCAGATTGTGCCATAATACTGATGTGCAGATCTGCCTCTGTTACTGAGGATTTTGCGGAAGCTGCGGAAGCTGTAAATAATATGCTGATCGGCGTCAAATATGACGACAATACGGACAGTGCCTGCCTTGTTCTGCGCGACCATCGCCTTCTGTATTCCGTCTATCGCATGTATAACGACAAAGACAGCGAAAAGATTCTCTCTGGCTCCTATGCACGCTTCACAGAAGAAATGCATTGTCCTTTCACTGCTGTCGCTGCAGAAACAACCTGCAGTGCTCAAACCAGTGAGAATGTCTACAAGGCTGTAGTCGGGGCTCGTGTAGCTCAGAAATATCGTACGATTCCTATCGATCTGATCTATGATTCAGAAAAAATTGGGAACATCATTTCTCCACCGTCCAGCGTAATTGGATTTAAACCAGATGGAACACTTTACAACACAGATAAAAATGGTAACGCACTTACTCACAATATTTTCAGTGAATCTCTGCGTAATATCCTGAAAGACTCTTTCTCAATGGATTCTGAAATACACTGATTTTATTATCGTAAATTAAAGACAGCCTCCTGAAGATTAACTGGTTAAACATCGACCAGATCTTAAGAGGCTGCTTTTTGATTTCATTTTTTATTTCTATTATATTTTATATTTCTTCGTTACTGAGTCTTTCCTGAGTGATCACAACAACCTGAATACAGGATTCCAGTAATTGCACAAATTCTTTTGGTGGAATTGGTTCTTTCTCAGAAATCCATCTCTCAAAAGCACAGAGCACCGCATCACAAAAGAAATTTACATAAAACTCTGCATCTGTTTTCTCTCCCAGGATTTCTCTGATATCCATATCCATAAGAGGGCTCACAAGATCCCTGAAATGATTTGCAAATGAATTCTGGTCTTCTATCTTCATGACTTTTCTGTAAAAATCCTTATTCTCATAAAAATAATCACAAAGATGGAGTACACTGTCCCAGCCGATGAGATTCTCTCCAAGCTGTACATGACTCAGATATTCTATATCAAAAATCCAGTTTACAAGATCAAACTTATCTTTAAAATGATAATAAAAACTCTTCCTGTTCATATTGCATTTTGCACAGATATCAGAAACTGTAATCTTTGCAAAAGGTGTCGTTTCCATCAGTTCCTTCAGTGCTGATGCAAGTGCACTTTTGGTTATATTGGAATCAGCCAACTTCCTTTCCTCCCCTTCTCTAGCTAGTTAATGCTCCTGTTATTACCGGGTTACTGTTGTGTTCCGTTTTGGTCTGACCGCCATTCGATGTCTTTCCACCCAGTATATAGCAAAACAATTCATAATACAAGCAAAAAGAGCATGAGATTGACAACAAATTATCATTGTGAAATGCAAATATATTACGCAAAATGCCCAAGAAGACAGGTTACTTCTCCACCCTCTTAGTTATAGTCAAATTTTCCATCATTTTTCTCTTCCAAAGCCTTTATGATATGGTAAGTATATTCATTATATGGTGTAGGAATCCCCAGTTCCCTGCCCATACGTACCAGCGCGCCTGAGAACATGTCAATCTCTGTATGGCGTCTTGCATCCAGATCCTGCAGGGTGGAATATCTGGCAGATGGAGGAACGGCGCTTCCATGACTGGACGATGCAGCGGCTTTGCTTATATCAATTCCCTTTGCAGCAGCAATGGCTTCCAGTTCTCTTCCAAGTCCATTACTGATAGCTTTCATATGAACGCTGTCCTGATAACAGCCAACTCCCGCCCCAAGAATTGCCTGTGGAAGATTATTGCATACATTCAGCCGGAATTTGCTCCACATTTCTTCCTTAATATATTCTGTGGAGCGATAATGCAGTCCGGTATCTGCAAAAAGAGCCTCAATTGCCTGCACACGTTCACTGTCATAAGGTGCGCAAGGCTCTCCGAAAATAATACCGATGGTGGTTTCCGGGTTAAAACAATATCCATTGCCTTCTTTATGGGAAGCAACTTTTATTACCGAATAAATCACGTGAGAAGCTCCAATCTCAGCAGAAATCAGCTCTTCGCTGTCCACTCCGTTCATAAGGCTCATAACTGTGGTATTCTCTCCTACAACCTGGCGGATGCTGTCCATCGCACCTCTCAATGCCCCGTATTTCAAAGACACGATCAGCAGATCTGTCCCCTTTGCTTCCTGGGGTGTCCATATTTCCGGATGATAAACTTCATCATTGATCATGCACCCCTTCTTCAGCCGCTGTGCACGCTCTCCCTCAGCAATTACTCCCAGTCTGATATCTTCACGCCCTGAAAGTCCCCACAATACATAAGACCCAACCGCACCTGCACCAAGAACTGCAACTGTTTTTATCTTCATTTTCTTAATCTTTCCCATTTTTATGACCTCAATCTGTTTTTTTGTAATGATTATACATGATTCACAAAATCCAGGCAACGAATAAAACATGAGTTTCAGGCTAAACTGATTAAGAACAAAGCCGGCATATTCCTCTTACACAAAAAATAAGAGAAACGTTGAATTTACAACGTTTCTCTTATTTTTAATTAATGCCGCAGACCGGAATCGAAC
>NZ_CAKROJ010000075.1 GCF_934372025.1 uncultured Blautia sp. | reverse complement strand
GGAAGAATTGCCGGACATATAAATTCAAGCAATTTCATTACTACAAAGCTTCCCAAAACATTACCGAATAATCGCATACACAATGATGTCGGCCTGATTGCCAGCTCCAGAATATTGATTGGAAGCATGATCGGAACCGGCTCTGCAAAACTATGCAGAAATCCTTTGAGTCCTCGTTTGTGAAAACCTGAGTACTCGATCAGAATAATACTCATAAGCGAAAGTGCTATGGTCACATTCATATCCTTGGTAGGTGGTGTGAAACCAAAGACACCTGCTATATTGGCAATTCCAATATAGATAACGGTAGACATCAGATAAGGGATATATCTTTTTCCCTCTTCTCCAAGAATTCCTTCAAAGAAATTCCAGAGAAAACTTACTCCTGATTCCAGAAGAAGCTGTTTCTTGCCTGGATTCTCAACCTTGAGATTACGAACCAGTATCAGTGAAAGTACTAACAGCACTGCCATGATCACCCATGTAACAACTACACTCTCTGCGATCGGCACTCCGCCAAACACCGGTATCGTAAAGGCAGTCTTGCTTTCCAGCTCTTCTGCCAGTGTGGCTGATAAATTTCCCGTCTTTCTCCCTCCTTTTCTATCGACCGTCCAACTCACAATTGGTCTTACCGGTCCTCAATTGATGCACTTATTTTACGCTTTTTGTCAAAAAAAAGTCAATATCCATTCTCACTATATTGTCCAAAAATGATTTTTAAAATTATGCACTTTTCACAATTATATTTAATATAATTTCATATTATAAGTGATACCTCTCCGTAAGATAAAACAGATTCAGAACCATCTTTTTCCTCTACCCTGAGCCTTCCGTCCGGGCATATTTCCAGTGCTTTCGCCCTGCGGATCGTCTCTCCGTCTGAGATACATATTTCCCTTCCGGGAACCATATTATGTTCGATATATTCCTCCGGAAGACGCAGTTCTCTGGTCTCTTCCAGGAGTGCATTGACAATTTCTGCCGCAAGACGGCTGCGGTCAGCTTCTCCTGCTGCCTCCCTGCCTGTATACAGAGCTCCGGCAATACCTTTCAGTTCCTCCGGATATCCGTCCTCGGCCTCAAAAAGATTCAGGCCGATCCCTACTACAGCAAAGTCAATATTTCCACTCTCGAAATCTGTGACCGCCTCTGTAAGAATACCGCATACTTTCTTTCCATTATAATAAAGATCATTGACCCACTTGATATCCAGCTCAATTCCTGTGATTTTCTTCACAGCTTTGTAAACGGCTACTGCTGCTTCTGCTGTCAGTAAAAGACTCTCCTGAAGACTGCCATGGGGTTTCAGGATCACACTGAGATAGATTCCCGCATCCTGCGGTGAATAAAAGCTTCGTCCCCGCCTTCCGCGTCCTTCTGTCTGACTTCCTGCAAGAACAAAACTTCCATGTCCGGCCTCCCCGCCAATTGCCGCCGCCTTCGCTGCACGATTTGTTGAGTCAACTTCCTGATATACCTTTATATAAACATCCGGAAATAACAAAAAAGGCCGTATTGCTTCCACCGAAAGCCGATCATTCGCTTTCATCAGCATATAGCCTTTGTTTTGTCCCGCTTCTATCATGTATCCTTCTTCTCTCAGAGACTTCACTGCCTTCCAGATTGCAGCCCTGGTACACTGAAGCTCCTCGGCAAGTTTCTCCCCTGAAAGTGTTTCTCCTTTTTGTTTCTCCAGAATTTCCAAAAGTCTTGATTTAACGGTCATATTCTATTCTTCTCCATAATTCATCAGAGTCTTTCTTAAAAATGATATGTATTCCTTGCGGATATTTTCAGGCGATACGATCACGGCACCTGTCCCAAGACCTGCCAGCCAGCCAAAAAATTTCGGGCTGACATTGATACGTACCTGCATGGAAAAATGATCTTTACCATGCGGAATAAGCATGACATCCTGTCCGAAGCGATCCAGGACCACTCCAACAAAGCGATTCTCAAATTCCATTCGCACAGGAGTCTCGTTCCCACCGAACATTCCGAATGTACCGGCAGAAAATTTCTCCATATCAAAATTACGAAAGATACTCTCACCATTTCGTTTCTGCTTCTCTATATTTATATGTTTGATTTTATCAACACGGTAATGCTTGACAATCTCACTCTTCTCGTCCAGTCCCAACAGATAATAATTCTCATTTTGCCGGATGAGCTTCCATGGACTGACCTTATACGCTTCACCGCCTCGCTTCTGCTTCAGAATCTTCGAAAAATCCCATTCATAATACTGAAAGCTGACCTGTCGATTATCTGAAATTGCATTATAAATACATTCTATATTCTGATAAACTTCCTTATTCGGGGTCTTTATCCCCGGCGCGCTGTATGTCTGCTGCTGAAGCCTCCTTGCTTTACTGACACTGGTCAGACTCTCCAGCTTGCAAATAAGCTCGCGTGATTGTTTCTGTGTGAGAAATCTGGATGACTGTACCGCATCCATCAGGATCTTCAGTTCCGGAATCTCAAATCTCCGTTCTTCGAGATAATATCCTGAAATGCGTCCCTTACGATTTTCAATCTTCAAACCGAAATCACGCAATGCCGCAATATCATCATACACTGTCTTACGCTCCACACGGATTCCATACTCATCCAGATACTGCTGCAGCTCAACTACAGACATTGGATGCTCCCTGTCTGTTTTCTCTTCAAACGCCTTCATCAGATATAAAATTTTCACTTTCTGATTAAATGATTTAGGCATCAGATTCTCCCTTTTATTTATCTGCCAAAGCTACGACTACTCCCGAATATAATACCATAAAGCCAAGTGCCAGAGCAATCCTGTCTGCCGAATGAAAATCCACCTTCAGAATCATCGCTCCAATGACCATGATCTCGATCGTGACAATTGCACCAAGGACCATAGCCATTACATTCGATAATTTCCTGCGGCTTCTTTTCTCATGATTTCTCTCTGTACGGTATCCTCTTGATTCTGCATTTACTGTATTGACCATCTCTGCACTCTCCCTTTTTATCGAACATATTTTCCGAACATCTGTTTCTTATGTAGGGAGTATCTCATATTTAATGTCCAATAAAACGGGATGAACAGCACAAAAAACAAATATACGTTCGTTTTTTTGTTCGTCTGTTAATAAATCGACGGCTTTTTATTTCATCAGGCTTATTTTTTCAACAGAGTACTTTCCATCGCCAATTGTCATTATTGCCATCGTAACCTCACCGCCAAAGCGGCTTCTGCCGCAGCTTCCCGGATTCAGCCACAGCCTTCCATCTATCTGCTCTTCAAAAAAATGATGACTGTGCCCGAAAATCACAATCTGTGCATTCCCAAGTTCCCATGCAACGTCTTTTTTGTTATGTGTCATAAAGAACTCGATTCCTTCTATTTTAAATCTTAATGTCACTGACAGATTTCTCGCCCAGTCCCCATCGTTATTTCCACGTACTGCATAAAGATTTCCCAGATACCGGAGCTGATCCAGAATCTCCGGCCGGTCGACATCGCCCGCGTGGAGAATGCAGTCGCAGTCTTTTAAAAGCTCAATTACTTCCGGTCGCAGAAGACCGTGCGTATCTGATATGATTCCGACTTTTTTCGCCATTTTTAATATCCTTCTTTACGACGTTCTTTTCTCAGAGCATAACGCTTCTCACCGCCGAGCCACTCAGCTTTTTCTGATTCTGTCTCTACGATCAGTCCAGGTACTTCTACTGTATTGTCATTTTCATCCAGTGCAACCATGACCTCATATGCCCGGTTGATGATCTTGCGCATCCCATCCGTATCTTCCACATAAGTATCAATACGAACTTCCATGGACGTTCTTCCTACATAAGTTATTTTGCCGATCATAACAACGGTATTTCCCAGATATGCGCCGGCCTTGAAATTCAGATTATCCACACAGGCTGTTGTAACAATCGTTCCGGAATGACGACGTGCCACAATTCCTGCCATTTCGTCGATCCACTGCATCAGTACGCCGCCGAATAAACGTCCATAGCAATTGATATCTTTATTCATGATCAGATATGTATTTTCTGTACGGGAGTCTTCTACCCGTTTCATTTTTCGCATTTTTCCGCTTCCCTTCTATAAAGAATCAGCTCCCCATATTCTGAGGAGCTGGATTGGTGATGTTATATGTTTTTTGCACAGATATCTTCCAGACAGCATCTTTCACAATGAGGTTTCGTTCTGGCAGTACATACTTCCCGTCCATGATATACCAGACGGTGACAGAAATCACTGCCTTCCTCCGGAGGAATGATCTTCCACAATGCCATCTCGACCTTCTTTGGTTCTTTGATGCCATCTACCAGACCAATTCGGTTACACAGCCGGATACAATGCGTATCTGTAACGATTGCCGGCTTGCCAAAAACATCTCCCATGATCAGATTTGCGCTTTTGCGTCCCACTCCCGGAAGCTTCAAAAGTTCCTCAAAAGTCGTTGGAATATTATCTCCATACTGTTCATGAAGTATACGCATACATGCGCTGATATCTCTGGCTTTGCTTTTACCAAGCCCACATGGCTTTACGATTGCCTCGATCTCCTCGGGTTCTGCTGCTGCCAGTGATGCCACATCCGGATATTTCGCATAAAGATCTTCTACTACAACATTCACTCTTGCATCCGTGCACTGCGCGGCCAGACGTACACTCACAAGCAGCTTCCATGCCTGATCATAGTCCAGCGTACAGCCTGCATCCGGATATTCTTTTTTCAGTCGTTCTATTACTTCCAGTGCCAGTTCTTCTTTTGTCATTCTGTCTTACTTCCTGTTATCTGTCGAATCATTCCCTGTGAACAGTTACCTATTTTGTTCCGAAAATACGGTCACCTGCATCACCAAGGCCCGGACAGATATATGCGTGTGCATTCAGTTCACGATCCAGATGTAATACATAAATCTGTACATCCGGGTGTTCTCTGTGAAGTCTTTCCAGACCTTCCGGTGCAGCAATGACAAACATACATTTAATGTTCTTACCACCATGCTGTTTGATCATTCTGACAGCATCTACTGCTGAACCACCGGTTGCAAGCATCGGATCTGTAACAACGATCAGTCTCTGATCGATCGGATCCGGAAGTTTGCAGTAATATTCATGTGGCTCATGTGTCTCAGGGTCTCTGTAAAGTCCGATGTGTCCGATCTTTGCAGACGGAACCAGAGTCGTGATACCATTTACCATGCCAAGACCTGCACGAAGTACCGGAACAACAGCCAGTTTCTTACCTGCGATCATTGGGGATTTACATTTTTCAATAGGAGTCTCTATTTCTACATCCTCCAGCGGAAGATCTCTCAGTGCCTCATATCCCATAAGTACTGCGATCTCCTCAATCAGTTTACGGAACTCATTTGTTCCTGTATTTTTGTTGCGAAGCATAGAAATTTTGTGCTGGATCAGCGGATGATCCATAATAAATACATTCTCCATGTTTTCCTCCATTATCATTATCTTTAGATTATGCTACTGCTCACTCCTGTCAGTAACGGTTTTTCCCTATTGCTGATTATACCGTATTTCTTTTCCATTGACAACTCCCGCCGAAATGATACACTTGAGATAAATATTACCGGTTACTGTTCACTCCGTTCACAGCAGCCTGGCCAAAAAACTTATTTCCATATATTATTTACCGATTCAGAAAGGAACATTCTCTATGGCATCATTTGAAGAAGAATTCGAAGCTTCCGGGCAGGAAAAACATCGTCTGAGCATTGCCATCCAACGTTTTACCGAGGTTTCAGATCCCTCATGGAAAGAAAAATATGTCCGTTATCTCTCACTTCGTTTTCGACCGGCCATGAATGAGCTGATACAGAAAGGTGATCTTTTTCGCATCCGTTCACTTTGCCGTTTTGCCCCCGTTACCGAAGCTTCTCTTGACTCGTTTATAGCCGAGGCTGTTGCCTGCCGTCAGGATGAGATTGCTGCATTTTTTATGGAATTCAAGCGAGAACATTTTGGCTTTCATGACCGTGACTTCACACTATGAAGCAGTTAAGGAGTTATTATGAATAAAACGATTTCCCCGTCTCTTTCCCGACTCTGTCAGAAGATCTGGAACCATGTACGTGAACAGTTCTGCGTAAAGTATCCTTTTTTTCACAGAATACTGTGGAACTTTTCTTTTCAGGTATCTTTCGAAACAGCTTCTGTCGGTACTGACGGTACTGTTATTTATTATAATCCTGATTTTCTTATCAGAGTTTTTCAGAAAGAGCCTGAAACTCTGGAAAATCTTCTGCTTCATATGCTTTATCACTGTATGTTTCTGCATCTGCTTCTGGAAGCGCCCTCCGATACGGCTCTGTGGGATCTGTCCTGTGATCTCTCCGTTCACCGGCTGATTCATCATGAAAGAGCCGAATATCGCCCCGACCAGATTTACCGGACTTTTCTGGAATCCAGAGAAAAATCTTCTGCCTCAACAATACCCGCATCCTCAGAAGCATCTGCCCCATTTCCCGCTGCATTCATGGATGATCACAAATTCTGGAAATATGCGGATCGTCAGATCCTGCTCGAACAGATGAAGACTTTGTGGGATACCAGCATCGGAACAGGCGGACTTGGACTCTATGGTTCTGACGGACGAGGATCTGCACCTGGAAATATGCAGGAAGAAATCATGCTTCGTGAAAAGCACCGCTATGATTTTCGCCGGTATCTCAAACGCTTTGCAATCCATCGGGAAGAGCTACACACTGACACGGAAAGCTTTGATTATATTCCTTATATTTACGGACTCGAGCATTATGGCAATATGCCGCTCATCGAATATCTGGAATATCAGGAAATGAATCGCATGGAGGAACTTGTCATTGCCATCGACACCTCCGGTTCCTGTTCTGCCGATACCGTAAGACGTTTCATGGAAGAAACTTACGGTATTCTCAGCAATCATGAGAATTTTTTCCGCAAAATGAATCTCTATATCATTCAGTGTGACAGTTTTATCCAGGATGTTGCTCATATCACCTGCGAAGATGACTGGCAAAATTATCTGAAGCACATTGTCATTCATGGTCGAGGTGGTACCGATTTCCGTCCGGTATTTGAATATGTAAAAAAACTCCAAACTGCCGGATCACTTCGTAATCTGAAAGGACTTCTGTATTTTACAGACGGTGATGGAATTTATCCCGAAAAACCGACCGATTACGAGACAGCCTTTATCTTTTACCGCGAAAAGGCACTTCACCAGAAGGTACCTGTCTGGGCCTGTAAGCTATACATGGATGAATCATGCTGACACAGAAAGGAACTGACATTTCTATGAATATCAAAGATGCAAAACAGGAACTTCTCCATACCATACAAATTTATACACACAAAGACGCAAAAGGCCGCTTTCTTATGCCTGCTGTCCGTCAGCGTCCGCTCCTCCTGATCGGTCCTCCCGGTATCGGAAAAACAGCGATCATGGAACAGGCTGCCAGAGAATGTGGAATCAACCTTGTCTCCTACACGATCACCCATCATACTCGCCAGAGTGCTGTCGGACTGCCCGTAGTCGTAAAAAAGAACTTCCAGGGCAGAGAATATTCCGTAACAGAATACACCATGAGTGAAATCATTGCCTCTGTTTATGAAAAAATCGAACAGACCGGATGCAAGGAAGGAATTCTTTTTATCGACGAGATCAACTGTGTTTCTGAAACTCTGGTTCCAACAATGCTGCAGTTTCTGCAGAATAAAACGTTTGGTACCCATCCCGTTCCTTCCGGCTGGGTCATCGCTGCAGCCGGAAATCCGGTTGAATATAACAAATCTGCCAGAGAATTTGACATCGTCACCCTGGATCGTGTCAAACGGATTGATATTGAACCTGATCTTGATGTATGGAAAGAATATGCCTGTGCAAAAGGTCTGCACCCTTCTGTTCTTTCCTATCTGAGCCTGAAGAAAGATCATTTCTACCATATCGAGAATACGGCAGATCGCACATGCTTCGTCACAGCCCGCGGCTGGGAAGATCTGTCTGCAATTTTGTACGGATATGAAGATATGAACTTCTCTCCTGATGAAAATCTGATCCGCCAGTATTTGCAGGATGAGGAGATCGCAAGAGATTTTTCTTCTTATTATCAGCTCTATGCAAAATACCGTCAGGACTATCAGATTTCAGAACTGCTTACAAATTCTCTTGAAACCTCCACCACTGACAGGCTCTGCAAAATGGCTTCCGATGCTCCGTCTGATGAACGTCTGACTGTCGCCGGTCTTCTTCTGGATGGATGGAACACCTGCTTTCTGGATTTTCAGGAAAAAGATCTTTTTGCAGTGGCACTCCAGGACACACTCACACAGGCAAAAAATGCCCTGCTGCATGGAAGTACACTGACCGATTTTGCAGAACAGTATCGTACCTCTTTAAAAATACGACAGGAAAATCATCTGCTCGACAATGCGGAAGCAGATCGTACCGATGGTATTGCCCGAATTTTAGAACACTGTCTTTCTGATGTACATAAAAATCACATCTCAGCTCCGTCTGATGTGATCGAAGTTCTCCGTCAGGCTCTTTCGCAGACAGCCCGGGAACGCCAGAATGCAGCACAGCAAACTTCACTTGCTCTGAAAAACGGATTCTCCTTCGCGGAAAATGCTTTTGGAAACAATAGTCCGGAAATTCTGTTTCTCATTTCTGATCTCAGTCATAATCCAAATGCCATGGCTTTTATCCGGAATTTTGGATGTGAAGAATACTTTCGCTTTAATGAAAAACTGAAATTTCAGGAAGAGCGGCAAAATCTTCTCAAAGAAATCGATTCTGTCATAA
>NZ_CAKROJ010000074.1 GCF_934372025.1 uncultured Blautia sp. | reverse complement strand
TGTCAGGGGACTGGAAAGTCCCTTGACGTTTTGTATATAAAAAAATACAATCTGCAAAAAAACATTTCTGGACATGGGAAAAAATGTAATATATTATAAAGTTGTAAATAAATAACATTTGTTGGTTTTGAACCAGCCTTTGTAAGTTCTGTCGGAATATCCGTCTGCTTTGAAAAGTAGATTTCGGACAGATTAAAAGGGAAACCGGTGTGAATCCGGTACGATCCCGTCACTGTGATAGGGAGCTGCAAAACATAATTGACCACTGGAATGGCACGAGTCAGTCCGGGAAGGGGTTTTGGAGCGAGGAACTTAAGTCAGGAGACCTGCTTGCAAATGATCAGATATGATTCTTACGGTAGATAGGAAGCATTGTTTTTTCGTGTGCAAACATCCGTAGTCTATGCGGGTGTTTTTTTTCTGCGCTTTTATTCAAAAGCGTATTTCCCCCTACCCTTTTTGAATCGCATCCGGCGAAAAACCTCTACCAATGTAGGAAGGAGAAACAATGTCAAAAAAACAAATTGGAAAAAGGTTTTTGCAGATTCTGATCGTTCTGATTGGTGTCAGCTTTTTTACCTTTGCACTCACTTATCTTTCGCCAGGCGATCCTGCGGAAATTATGCTGACTGAGTGTGGTAATCTGCCGACACCCGAATTGCTCGAACAGACGCGTCATGATCTGGGCCTTGACCAACCATTTCTGGTGCAGTACGCCTCCTGGGTTAAAGGAGTACTGACCGGAGACATGGGAACATCTTATGCATTTAAGATCCCTGTAACTGAAAAGCTGATGAAATGCTTCTGGCCGACTCTTCAGATGTCGCTGTTTGCGCTTCTCCTGATGATCATTTTCTCAATTCCATGTGGAATCATCTCGGCGGTGCATCAGAACAAGTGGCCGGACTACCTGATTCGTGGAATTACCTTTTTTGGAGTGTCTATTCCAAGTTTCTGGATTGGTCTGATCCTGCTCAGTATTTTTGGAGTTCAGCTCAGATGGATCAATGTTGCGGGAGGTACTACAGATTTCAAGGCAATGATCATGCCGGCAGTCACACTGGCACTTTCCATGTCAGCCAAGTATACCAGACAGGTGCGAAATGCTGTTCTCGAGGAGCTTCGGCAGGATTATGTCATCGGAGCCAGAATGAGAGGTATAAAAGAGAGTGTGATTCTTTGGAGGCATGTACTTCCAAATGCGATGCTTCCGATCGTCACACTTCTTGGACTTTCTCTGGGATCTCTGCTGGGAGGAACTGCTGTGGTTGAAATCATCTATAACTGGCCGGGCATGGGAAGTATGGCAATCAAAGCAATTTCGTGCAGAGATTATCCGATGGTACAGGCTTATGTACTTGTGATCGCAATTCTGTATATGGTGATCAATATCATTGTTGATCTTTCCTATACCTATCTGGATCCAAGAATAAAGGAGGTTAAATAAGTGAAAAAGCAGAATTTTTTCCTGGCTCATAAACAGTTTACACTTTTCTTTATTCTGGCCCTCGTAATTGTAGGAGTTGCGGTATTTGCGCCGTGGATAGCACCTAAGGATCCGTTGGAGGCAGTTATGGTGGATTCTCTGAAGGCCCCATGTTCTGATTATCCTCTGGGTGCAGATAAACTCGGACGAGATCTTTTGTCCCGCGTGATTTATGGAACAAGAACTTCTCTGGTATCGACACTGATCCTCGTAGCGACGATCTTTGTTGTCGGTACATTACTGGGAGTTATTGCCGGATATTTTGGCGGATGGATCGATCAGGTGATTATGAGAATTGCGGATATGATGATCTCTTTTCCTGGAATGATCCTTGCCATTGCAATTGCAGGTATGCTTGGACCAAGTCTTCGAAACGGCGTTATAGCTATCACAGCGGTAAGCTGGACAAAATATGCCCGACTGGCAAGAAGTATGGTTTTGAAAGTTAAAAGAAATCTTTATGTGGAGGCTGCCATTGTGAATGGTACAAGTACTTTCAAAATCCTCTGGAAACACATTCTGCCGAATATGCTGACAACTATGACAGTAACGGCAGCAGCAGACATGGGAACCATGATGCTGGAACTGGCTTCTCTTTCCTTCCTAGGATTTGGCGCAGTGGCACCGACGCCGGAATGGGGACTGATGCTGAATGAAGGAAGAACCTATATGGCAAAAGCACCGTGGCTGATGATCGCACCAGGTATTGCCATTGTAATCGTAGTGATTGTATTTAATATGCTTGGCGACAGTATACGTGATATTCTCGATCCAAGACAGGACTAACGAAAAGGAGATAACATATGAAAAACAGAATCGCAAAAAAAATCTGTGCAGCAGCACTGGCAGGCCTTATGACAATTTCTCTTGCATCAGCAGCACCAGTATGGGCAGCAGATGCAAAGACTATGACTATAGGTGTAACAAGCTTTGCAGATACACTGGAGCCTACAGAGCAGTATTTCAGCTGGGTAATTTCCCGTTATGGTGTTGGCCAGGGACTTACCAAATTTGATGAAGAAGGAAATATGGTTCCATGTCTTGCAACAGAGTGGACAAACAGTGAAGATGGTAAGACCTGGACTTTTACGATTCGTGAAGGTGTTAAATTTTCAAATGGAAACGATATGACTCCTGAACTGGTAAAAGCATCTCTTGAACGTACAATTGAAATGTCCAACCGTGTGCCGGAGTTCTTTGATATAGCAAGTATTGATGTAGATGGACAGAATGTCATTTTTAATCTGAACAGAGCAAATGCAAATATGGCAGGCTGCTTGGCAGACCCGCTTTTCCTGATCATGGATACGAGCATTGACAATTCAAATATTGCAATGGAAGGACCGGTCTGTACAGGGCCATATGCATTCCAGTCTTTCGATCCATCCGGAGATACAGTTGTTGTCCGCAACGAATATTACTGGGATGGAGATGTTCCGAATGACAGTGTAACTCTTCGAGTGATCGGTGATCAGACTACAAGATCCATGGCGCTGCAGTCAGGCGAGATCGATGTGGCTTATAACTTAAAGACAGAAAATGTATTTGAATTTGACGGAAATGACAACTTTAACGTACAGTCCCTTGAATCCCTTCGTTCCACTTATGCATTTATGAACGAAAATGGAGCTCTGAGTGATCTTGCTCTTCGCCAGGCACTTCTTCGCGGACTTGATAAAGAAACTTACACAAGTGTTCTCCTTGAAGGCGGGGCAACACCTGGAAAAGCACCGGTTCCTCCGACACTTGATTATGGATATGATGATCTGAATGATGAAAATTCCTATGATCCGGATGGCGCAAAGAAAATTCTGGAAGATGCCGGCTACAAAGATACAGATGGCGATGGATATGTAGAGACACCAGACGGAAAACCGCTTGAACTGACATTTGTATATTATGACAGCCGTGCGGAACTTGGCGTATATGCACAGGCAGCCCAGTCCAGTCTTAAAGAAATCGGAATCAATATCAAACTTGACTGTGTATCCTACGAAACACTTCTTGACCGTCGTGATTCTTCACAGTACGACCTTCTGATCTGGAATGTACTTGTAGCAAACACCGGCGACCCGGAAAACTATCTTCGTGAAAACTGGTACAGTACATCTGCAAACAATACATCAGGATATGCAAACAAAGATGTAGATGCATGGCTGGATGAACTGTCTGAGACAATTGATGAAGATGCAAGAAAAGAGCTGATTGTTAAGATTCAGCAGGCAATTATGGATGACGCTGCAACTGTATTCTTTGGATATGAAAATACCTTCCTTATTTCTAAATCTACAGTAGAAGGTCTTGTAATGTATCCGATGGATTACTACTGGGTAACTGCTGATATGAAAATGACTGAGTAATTAGTTTGAACGATAGAAGGAGCATGTGTATGCTGGAAATTAAAGATCTGGCTGTGCAATATGGAAAACAGGATCCTACGATTGAACATTTTAATCTTTCCATGAAAAAAGGAGAAATCATCAGTATTGTAGGAGAAAGTGGAAGCGGTAAGACCACTGTGATCCGTGCTGTTCTGGGGGCTCTCCCCGGAGCAGGCCGGGTAAGCTCGGGAGACATTCTTTTTCATGGAGAGTCTCTTCTGAAAAATACCGGAAATGAGTGGAGAAAGATTCGTGGAAGTAAAATGTCCATGATTTTTCAGGATTGCGGAGGAACCTTAAATCCAATCCGTAAGATTGGCAGCCAGTATGTGGAATATATTCGTACTCATGAGTCTGTATCAAAACAGGAAGCCTGGAACAAAGCAGTTTCTATGCTTTCTAAAATGAGACTCCCTGACGTAGAGAATATTATGAATAGTTATGCATATCAGTTATCTGGCGGCATGCGTCAGCGTGTCGGCATTGCAATGGCAATGACTTTTAATCCGGAACTTCTGCTGGCAGATGAACCTACCAGTGCACTGGATGTCACTACCCAGGCGCAGATTGTCCGTCAGATGATGGAACTTCGGGATGATTACGGGACCGGAATCATCATTGTCACACATAATATCGGTGTTGCGGCCTATATGGCAGATCAGCTGATTGTTATGCATCATGGCAAAGTGGTGGATCATGGAACGAGAGAGGAAGTCCTGAATAATCCGACCAGTGATTATACAAGAAAACTTTTGGAGGCAGTTCCGGAAATGGAGGGAAAACGATATGTCTGAAAATCATGAGATCGTAATGCAGGCAAATCATATAGTAAAACAGTTCCCTGCTTCCCATGGAAGAATATTGACTGCCTGCAATGATATTAATCTTACAATGTATAAAGGGCGTACGCTTGGAATTGTCGGCGAGAGTGGCTGTGGAAAATCAACTTTTGTGCGCATGGTGATCTCACTTGACAAGCCGACGAGCGGTGAGATTCTTTATCATGGCAAAAACATTACTGAACTTTCAAAGAAAGAAACCTGGGAAAATCGCCAGAATCTTCAGATGGTTTTTCAGGATCCGCTGGCGTCTTTTAATCCGAAGATGAAGATCGGAGATATTCTCACAGAGCCTTTAATGAATTACAAAAAAATCAAACGAAGTGAGAGAACTGCAAAAGCAAAAGAACTTCTTCGCATGGTAGAGCTTCCGGAAGAATTTGTTGACCGTTACCCGCATAATATGAGCGGTGGTCAGAGACAGAGAATCAGTATCGCAAGAGCGCTTTCTCTGGAACCAGAGATTCTGGTCTGCGATGAGGCAACTTCTGCACTGGATGTTTCTGTACAGGAATCGGTAATTGAACTTCTGGTTCGTTTGCAGAAAGAAAAGAATATCTGTATGATTTTTATCTGTCATGACCTTGCACTGATCCGATCCTTTGCACATCAGATAGCAGTTATGTATCTGGGACACATTGTGGAAACAATTCCAGGTGAGGATGTTTCGGATCATGCAGTACATCCGTACACCAAAGCATTGGTAGGCGCACAGTTTTCAGTCCATATGGATCCATCCAAAAAGATTGAAAGTATTGAAAGCGAAGCTCCCAGCCCATTAGATGTACCGGTTGGATGTCCGTTCCAGAATCGATGCGAGCATTGTATGGAGCAGTGCAAAAAAGAAATGCCTGAGCTGAAGGAAATCTCAGAAGGTCATGAGGTTGTCTGCTTTTATGTGGAAAAAATGAATGATCAGACAGGAGGAAATAAATAACATGAAGAAAAAAATACTCAGTCTGACATTGTGTGCTGCACTCTTAAGTGGAATGAGCACTTCGGTCTGGGCAGCAGAAGATTATAGTGAAGGCGAGATCCATACGATCGGTGTTGCAATGTATGATCCGGATTCTGCCGAAATGGAAATGTTCGGAGATTATTATCGAGATTATATCGAAGAAGGATTTCCTGTGAAATTTCTCTTTTCCGGAAAGATCACAGATACTCAGTCGGAATGTGAATTCATTGAAGAAGCAAAAGAAAACGGCGCAGAAGGAATCATTTCATTTGCCGGATTTGCAGATGGACTTCAGGATATCATAAAGACCTGTGAAAAAGAGGAAATGTACTATGCGCTGGGATCTAACAGTGTGAGTGACGAAAACTATGAGGCAATCAAGGATAATCCATGGTATATGGGCAGTGTCGGTCCGGAGCTTGAAGCTGTTTATGAAGCTGGCTGCGAGATGACACAGTTCTTTCTTGACAAAGATGCAGGAAATATTGTGATCATGTCGGGTGGAGCTTCTTCCGGAAACCGTCTTCATCAGGTGCGAACCTGGGGAATGCTGAATACACTGGAAGAAGCAGCAGGAATTGTTCTTACAGATACAGCCGAAAATCTTTCAAAAACGGATGAGATCACAGAGCTTACAGATAAAGACGGAAATATGCATGTTACAATCTGTCCGGGATACACTGAAGGCGGAGATGGACTAAAAAATCTCGAAACAGTGTTGGCTTCAGGAAAATGTGACACTCTTATGAGCGCATTTCATGTATCAACATATCTGGATAAGATTTCTGCCAAAGAAAAAGATCAGAACAGCAACATTATGGTGGGTGCAATCGACAGCTTTTCAGAGCAGAACTTTGAAATATTCAAAGAAAAAGATGCTTTTGGAAATGCACCGATCGATTATGTGCGTGGAAAATATGCTTCGATGGCAGGCCCGGCATTTGCGATGATCTATAATGCGATAACCGGAACTCCGGATGCGGTCAAAGAGAATGGAGAGGCAGTACGCCTCTACCAGAATCTCTGGACTGCAAAATCAGAAGAGGAATATATTGAACTGTACGGCTATGCAACTGGTATATATGAAAATGCGTACAGTTGTGAAGACCTGATGCAGGTGATCCGACAGTTTAATGAAGATGCAGATCCACAGAGATTTAAAGAACTGACGGAAGCCTCCGATCTGGAATCTGCAAAAAAGAGAATTTTTAATTAAAAAAAACTTCCTGTTGCAAGTGCGGCAGGAAGTTTTTGAATATTCACGTACAGAACAGAGACTTTTGGGTGTTTGCCATATATTATTTCGGCTCTTTTCCGGCTGCAAAGACCATCATCATTTCATTGGTAAGACTACTGTCAGTGTCCTGGCCGATAATTTTGTCACGCTCAAACCATTGAGCTACAGAGAGTTCTTCCCGGTCTATGGTAAGTGTATCATCACCATCTACATCACAGAAAAATCCGAAGAGAAGTGTACCGGAGAAAGACCATGGCTGACTCTTATAATAACGAAGATTTTTGACTTTCAGACCAACTTCTTCCATGACCTCGCGATGGACAGTCTCTTCGATTGTCTCGCCAATTTCTGCGAAACCGGCAATCAGAGCGTATTGCTTAAAACTCCGGCCTTCATATTTGGAGCAAATGATCTTATCGCCGTTTGTGATGCCGACGATTACTGCAGGCATAAGAACCGGATATTCGTGACGGCCACAGACAGGACAGTACATCATACGTTCTTTGGTGTCATGTTTCATAGCGTGTCCGCAGCATCCACAGAACTGTCGGCTTCTGTACCACTGGTAAAGCTGATGACCGGTGATGGCAGCAAAAGAGAGATGCTGAGGATGGACATAGCGGAGTGCTCGTGTTTCATAAAACTCATAGCCGGGCAGCAGAGCTGTATCAAGCCCCGGGATCAGATAAAAACGTTCGTCGTCGATAGAGAAGAGATATATATAGTTTTCATACAGATCAGACAGCTGTCCTTCCAGCTCTTTAAAGCGTGGAAGTGTGATGGTATCATCGTCTTCTTCCTTGTGAAAAAAACACTTCCCGTTTTCGTAGGCAAGAATGATACTGTTGCTGTCCGGAGCGACCGGTTTATATTCATTGTGATAAATATGTGGCAAGATGTCCTGAATCATAAAAAATCCTCCTCGTATTCTTTTCCATTTTAATTGTTATAATTAATAAAACTAAATTAAGTATAGGTTAGTGAGAAGAAAAAAGCAAGAAAGTGACATGCTCCCACCACTTAAATCTCAGATTTTGAAGTGGGGGCTTCTTGCTCAATGGCTCTACTGAGCCAAGTATCTACAAGCTATCCTCGCGTGCCCCGCGAGGATGCGACCACATGCATCTGGTGCGCAAAGCGTACAAAATATACAAAAATAATTTGCCTCTTGCAAAAACTTTGTTTATACTTTAAAATAAAGGAAAACATACAAACTACAGCTTGTTAAAGTTGCATAAAGACTGTCAGTTGGGAGGTACGATTCATGAAGCAATGGTCGACGGTAAAACGGTATTGTGTGTTTGTTATGGGAATGGTGTTCTGTGCGTTGGGAATCAGTTTTGTTACACGTGCGGGACTGGGAACCTCACCGGTTTCAGGACTTCCGTTTGTTCTGAGCCTGATCACAGAAATTTCCATGGGAACATTTACATTTCTCTTTAATATGCTGTTTCTGATCCTGGAAGCAGTCATCCGCAGGAAACTTGGATTCTTGCAGCTTCTTCAGATCCCGATGACTTTCTGCTTCAGTTTCTTTATTGACTGTTTTATGAAGATCATCCCGACGCGGTTTGGTGGTCCGTGGCTTCCTTCCTTTGTATATCTTGTGATCGGGTGCGTGATCATGGCATTTGGAATCAGCCTGGAAGTTATCGCAGATGTGATCATGCTTCCGGCAGAGGCTCTGGTACGTGCGATCGCACAGAAAACGAAGATCCGTTTCGGAAACGTCAAGGTATGCTTTGACAGCACCCTTACCGTGCTTGCAATGGTTGTCGCAATGCTGGCATTCCACAAGCTGAACGGAGTCAGAGAGGGAACTTTATTCAATGCTCTGGTAGTAGGACAGATCGTAAAATTATGGAGAAAATTATTCGAAAAAGCAGCAAAATAAAAAAGCTGCTTTTTTTCTGCTGTCAAACTCCCGATATTTCCGTTCACTACGTTTGTTGTATATGATTTTCTTGTAACTGGCTGGTGTGTTCCTTAACATCTTCTTTTCTTTTTGT
>NZ_CAKROJ010000073.1 GCF_934372025.1 uncultured Blautia sp. | reverse complement strand
AACGTTATGCGCATACTTATAATGCTTCGATAAATCTCATAAATGCATCTCTGCCTTCCGGTGTGCATTTGTATACACCTGCATCTTCAAGAACATGTGTGAACACAATACCAACTTCTTTCTGAAGGATTTCATGAACATTATCTTTGTTGATATCCTTATATTTCGGCAGGAATTCTGCTGCCCATGCAGCATGCTTCTCAATCTTTTCATTGGATGCGATATCTTTGCCTTCCAGGATATATTCTTCCAGAAGCTCCAGTTCTTCTTTCAGTCTTGCCGGAAGAACTGCCAGACCCATAACCTCGATCAGACCGATATTTTCCTTTTTGATATGGTGATACTGTGCATGCGGATGATAAACACCAAGAGGATTTTCCTCTGTTGTAATATTGTTTCTCAGTGTCAGATCCAATTCAAACATATCTCCGACCTTACGTGCGATCGGTGTGATCGTATTGTGCGGTTCACCGTCTGTCTCTGCAAAAACAAATGCTGCTTCGTCTGTATAACCTCTCCACACTTCCAGTACATGTGTTGCCAGTTCTACCAGACGATCAGAATCTTTGTGACGGATACGAAGTACAGAAAGCGGCCATTTTACGATTCCCGCTTCGACATCTTCAAATCCTGGAATAGTTACGGTTTTCTCAATCGGAGCCTTTGCCATTGCGAAGGTATAATGTCCTCCCTGGAAATGATCATGGCTCAGGATAGAGCCGCCAACGATCGGAAGATCTGCATTGGACCCCAGGAAATAGTGTGGGAACAGTTTTACAAAATCAAACAGTTTGATAAAAGTATTTCTCTCGATCTTCATCGGAGTGTGTTTGCTGTTGAATACGATGCAGTGCTCATTGTAATACACATATGGTGAATACTGGAAGCCCCACGGTGTGTCATTGATGGTGATCGGAATAATTCTGTGGTTCTGTCTTGCCGGATGATTCACACGGCCGGCATACCCCTCATTCTCCGGACAGAGGAGACATTTCGGATAGCTGCTTGCCTTTGCATTTTTGGCTGCTGCGATCGCTTTTGGATCTTTTTCCGGTTTGGAAAGATTGATCGTAATATCAATCTCACCATACGGGCTGTCTACTTTCCATTTCTGGTCCTTCTTTACGCGATAACGACGAATATAATCGCTGTCCTGACTTAATTTATAGAAATAATCTGTAGCTTCCTGCGGACTGTTCTGATACTTGTCCCAGAATTCCTTCTGAACCTGTGCCGGGCGCGGCATCAGGCAGTTCATCAGTCTTGTATCAAAAAGATCACGATACACAACGCTGTCCTCGATCAGTCCTCTTCTTACAGCTTCATCAAGAAGTTCCTTTAATGTTTCTTCCAGATCAATATCCGCAAAAGTTTCTTCCGGCTCTGCATATTCATCCTCATGGAATACATCCAGAAGAAGATTGATCGTGTAATTTTTTTCACATTCCGGAACCAGTCCTGTTTCGATTCCATACTGTACAAGTTTCGTGATACCTTTGCTTAACATAAGCCTGTCCTCCTGTTAAATTATTTTTGGTTGTCAAGATAGGAAATAAAGACATTTCCCGCCTTCTGGAATAATTCTGTACTGTCATTCATTCCATATGGACTTACCTCGCCGGTTGCCGGATCCAGAAGCCATGTGTTGTACTGATCGTATCCGACGATCACGACACTGGAATCCGCACCTGTCTTGGCTATAACCGCACGCTGGGCACTGATCTCATAGAGAACATTTTCCAGACTGCATCCGGTAAGATCAATTACAGTTCCTGCATCTCCCAGACCCTTCTGAAGAACATCCTTGTCCCAGGAACCACTGCGAATGATCTCCGGAACATCCTCTGTATTCAGTGTCAGCTGTGTTTTCATATTTCCACGTTCCCATACATACTGCTGTGCCCGGTTCAGAACCACACCGGTAAGACTGTCTGCACAAAGAACTGCCTCTGCCGGGTCTGTCCATGTACTATTCAGACCGCCCTTGGCATATACATAATAAACATTTCCAATCTGATTCTTATCAACATCCAGTGCTACCGTCTTCTCTTCTGTATTTTTCATCTTCGCATTAAGGATCAGAGGCTCATCTGTCTCCGGCTTATTGTCAAATACCAGGTTGACAAGTGCACCCTGACGAGTGCTGCTGGTCTGTTCTGCCGAAACAACATTTGCTGCAGCAGCCTGATTGTTCATAATGTTATCTTTACTTTTTACCGTATAGGTGCTTCCTGATTTTTGCGAGAGATTAAACTGCATCAGAGTACTTCCGACCGTCACATCTGTAATATAATATCCATCCTGATGATACTCTTTTTTGACGGTTCCGTCAAAGCCTTCGATCTTTATCGAGGTAATTCCATCTACCGTATGTCCGTTTTCATCAGTAAGGCTGTCACCATCCAGAACATTTCCATAAATCAGGTCTTCATTCATAAATCCAAGTACCTGAAGACTCTGTCCTGCATCCGGCGCATCATTTCTCGTCTTGAGTGTATCAAAGTCGATGATTTCAATCTGTCCTGCCTGATCACCGTCTTTGATCCGCCATGCTGCATGCGCATTTGTGGCAGAAACAGCAAACTGCTCTGTATCAATATTATCTGCAAGCACCTCATAACTGTTTTCATCAATGTTGATCTGATAAAGATTGCCGGCGAGCAGCAGAAACAGCTGATTGTCTTTGTTTACATAACTCAGGGTTCCCAGGTCCGACTTCAGAAACTCAAATGACTCGGTACATGGGATAAATACACGTTCCTCTACAAAATTCTGATCATGATCATAATGGTAGATCCCGACTCCGCAGTACCCTTCATATGTTCCACGGTTCATATAACCGTAGACCATAAAATCCAGGTCTCCGTCTGCCGTGATACTCAGAAGTTTAATATCATGTTCTACCCTGGAATCACGGAAATCTCCATTAGCACTTCTTCTGAAATCAAAAACATCCACAAACTTACCTGTATCCGGTGCATATGTCCACAATGCACCCTCCTGCGTAAATGCAGTCACAGTACCCTCTTCATTGGAGAGCATGGTAACATTTTTGTTTCTTACACCAAGAAGAAGTCCATCATCTGTAATCACTGACTGCTGCGGATCAAACACCTGCGCTGCAGAACGCTGGAAATCCAGCAGCATGATCCTGGCATCTGTATAACGCAGTCTGTAGAAATCTGTCACATTATAGTATTCTGCTCCACCGTTTTCGTTGGCCGCTTTGATCTCGTATTCCAGCGAAATACTTGCAGTTGTCTCATTAATCTCCTTAATGACCGGAATACCTTTCTTGGAAATCTGCGGGCTTAAATTTCCCCAGCTGATCACAGAAAGCGGGGACTTGATCGATACCGATGTAAAGTTTGTTGAAGAAGATTCTGTAGATTCCAGATAAGCAGACAGTCCGTCTGCGGATGTTTTGTCCATGCACATCTGTGCAAAACTGGAAGCAAATTTTACATAATCTTCTGTATTGGTCGATGATCTTGAAACTACCCTTGTATAGTAGTATGCCTCTCCATTACTGGTATCCACCGTGATCTGAAGAGAATATTCCTGATTCATCAGAAGTCCTGAGCTGATTTCGATCTGTGCCCGAAGATATCCATCGGAACCGGAAGAATCCAGATTCTTGATTTTTCTGTTCTCTACAATCTTAACGCCATCGGAAGTACGTACCTCATAAGACAGGCTTTTCACCTTCTCTTCGTAAGGATTTACTGCAATTGTAAGCTTCCTGGTTGTATCAAGCGGTGTAACACTGTCACGGACAAAATCTGCCTCCATTGGCTGGCGGTATCCATACATCCGATTGGCCAGTGTACCATTAAAATCCACCATTACTTCCGGCATTGTAGGGTTGTTCATATCAGAACGGTCATCGGTTGTCTCATTATTCATAAGAATTGCCGTCCCGGCTACTCCAAGCACAAATACGACCAGAAGTATCAAAAACCTTTTCAGAAAATTTGTTATGGTTTTCATACTCCCTCCTTCGTACCAGATCCATTCGGATAAAGAAGCCTCTCCAGTGTCAGATGACCATTAATCGCATCTGTCATCTTCCCGAGCTTCTCTGCTGAACCTGATCTGCCGGTTTTTACCGCACGGATCAGAAGATTTTTCGGTGTATGTTCCATATCAATAAATTCAAGGATCTGTGTGCTGTAGCCTTTGGATTCCAGAAGCTCCGCACGAATTCCGTCCGTAAGAAGTGCTGACATTCTTTCCTTCAGAAGTCCATACTTCAGTACCGGCGAAAGAAGTTCATTCTGAATCTGGTCGTTTAGCTCATGCTGACAGCATGGTACAGACAGGATCACCTGTGCATCCCACTCAACAGCCTTGGCAAGAGCATAATCTGTTGCTCTGTCACAGGCATGAAGTGTCACTACCATGTCCACTTTCTGAACGCCTTCATAGTCTGCGATATCACCGCAGAGAAAATGGAGCTTATCATAACCATATTTCTCCGCCAGTCCATTACACTTACGGATCACATCTTCTTTCAGATCCAGTCCAATGATATTGACATCATAATCCTTCAGTTCCTTCAGATAATAGTACATGGCAAACGTCAGATACGATTTGCCGCATCCAAAATCAAGGATTGTGACCTCCCGCTCCCTGGATAAGGCCGGAAGAATGTCCTCAATAAATTCCAGGAAACGGTTGATCTGTTTAAATTTGTCATAAGATGGGCGGTGAATCCTGCCGTCCTTTGTCATGACACCAAGATCCACCAGAAACGGAACCGGAGTTCCTTCCTTCAATATATATTGTTTCACACGATTATGAGCCAGGATCTGAACCGGCTCCAGTTTCTGATGCTGCTTTTCCTTAACAGTCGCTTTTCCCTTTTTGCTGATAAGAACGGTACCATCTTTGCACCGTCCCTGTACCTGCAGCTGCGAAAAGCCACCTTCCAGCAGACACTTCTCCACATAACGGATCACTTCTGCTCTGCTGTAATTGGAATGAAGAACCTTGGTTCCTACCGCAGCGGATGCCTGATAACACACGCTGCCCTTCAGTTCTATCTGACGGATCCGTACCTTGGATGGAGCATCTTTTTCCCGGCTCCGCTGACCACTCAGAACTGCAAGCATCAGTTCTTCATCAAATTGTCTTTCCAAAAATTCCTGTAATGTCATCCTATTCAATCTTTCATAAAAAATCTGTCTATTGCTCCTGCATATACCGCACTGTTCTGCCATCACGTTTACCACTGTTCTCATCTGAGCACAGTATTGTCAGAAACCACGGTATCTGCGTCGTCTGCACCGTCGTCTGGAAATTTCCTGATACAGAAGAACCTGGATCAGTTCATCCAGAAATTCATCCGGTATTTCCTGCGCTGCCATTTCTCCTGCTATCTGGGAACGTATCTGCCCATAAAGCCGATGCATCATAAATTTATCCGGATACTCGTCGTACATTCGGCTTCCCTCGTAATCCAAAAGCTGGCATTCCTCTTCAACCTTTTCCTGAATCCTGCGGGCAGTTTCCGGATAATACGATTTCATCAGAGCAAACTCCTGCTCCTGTATCCTCTCGCCACTGTAAAGAGAAGGGTTTGCATATGTCATATAGAACGGAAAAAACTTGTCATAATACATGAACAGGCTCCTGTTTCATCATCATCTATAACATTTTATGCAAAATCTCTCCGAATGTGAGTTTGCCATATCTGCTTTGTCCGGAAATCGCTGTGTTATCCCTGGATCTCTTTGAGTATATGCATTGTCAGTTTAAAGCTGTGTTCTGCTGCCTGTGCTTCAAAAGTCGGGTAATCCATCTCCGCACTTCCGTCAGCCTTATCGGAAATTGCACGGATCACAAGAAACGGCACCTTGTTAAGTGCAGCTGCCTGTGCAATTGCTGCACCCTCCATTTCCACTGCATATGCGCCAAATTCTTTAATGATAAAATCTTTTGTAGCCTGATCTGCAACAAATTGATCTCCGGATGCAATACGGCCTTCAAATACAGCAATATCCGGATTTGCTTCCTTGCATGCCTTTACAGCAATCGCACGAAGAGCATCATCACTGCGGAAAGAAAAATCTTCCATCTGCGGAATCTGTCCAACCGGATAGCCAAAGGCAACTGCATTCATATCATGATGAACCAGATCGGTAGACACAACGATATCTCCAATGTTGATATCTGCATTCAGACTTCCGGCAATACCGGTATTGATCACTGCTTCTGCCTTAAAATCATCGATCAGGATCTGTGTGCAGACTGCAGCATTTACCTTACCGATTCCAGAACGGACAACGACAACATTTTTGTTTTCCAGCATACCTGCATAAAACTCCATAGAAGCCTTATGTACGACCTGTACATCTTTCATGCGCTCCTTAAGGCTTGCTACTTCAACTTCCATTGCTCCTATAATACCAATACATCTCATAATATTGTAATCTCCTGTAAAATTCATTTATTTCATCCCTGCGCGCGGATAACTGTTCGTATAAAGCTCTCCTGGCACTGGTAGTTTTATTATAACAAATCTTGAGTTTATATGGAAACTTTTTTTACTTTCTGCTATACTAAGTTACTATAAACAGAATGAACAGCAACAAAATATTTTGAGTATGGAGGTTAAGATTATGGTATATAAAACATCCGGCGTATGTTCAAGCGCCATTTCATTTGAGATCGATGAAGCAGGAAAGGTTCATGATGTAAAATTCCAGGGTGGATGCTCCGGTAATACACAGGGCGTTGCCAGACTGGTTGAGGGTATGGATGCCAAAGAAGCAATCAGCAGAATGGAAGGAATCCGCTGTGGTTTCAAGCCAACTTCATGTCCGGACCAGCTTGCCAAAGCTCTGAAACAGGCACTGAACTGATTCGAAACTGAATGATCACTCAGTGATATTTTTTGTGTAACAGGAAATTACATCAAAAAGACTGTTATTCCTCTGACCCGGAAGTTTTTTCATTCTCCCGGTCTGAAGATATAACAGTCTTTTTTTATCCTACATAACTGAATGGACGGCTCTGCAGTTACAGGTCACTTCTTATCGTTTTCTGTCAGTCCGAAAAATCGTCTCGCTCCCACTTATCACACAGCGACTGAACCTCCCTGGTAAAGCGATCGAGATCTTTGTTTGGAAGTCCTTCGCTTTTTCGAATAACAGACATAAGGCGCTGTCCCATAGCAAGCAGTTTCTGGAATGTTCTGGCAGCCTTGCTGGTCTTCGGAGAAACCGCGGTCTTAGTAATCCTGACTCCATGTGCCTCATAAACACAGGCATTCTCCGCCAGATCATAAACCGTGCCACTGAATGGTGCCATAGAATCCAGCCCCAATTCTTCCTGCAGTCTCCTTGCAAAAATTTCTGTCACCTCATCATCACCGTGTGTGACAAAAACCTTCGTCGGTTTTTCTTTAAATGCCTTGATCCAGGTCATCAAGCCATTAACATCCGCATGACCGCTGATTCCCGGCATCTGACAGATCTCTGCACCGACAGAAACCGTCTCACCGAACAGTTTAACCTCTGTCGCACCCTCCAGAAGCGCCCTGCCAAGTGTTCCGATTGCCTGATATCCCACAAACAGAATCGTATTGTCCGGATTCCACAGATTATGTTTCAGATGATGTTTGATTCGACCGGCATCACACATACCACTCGCGGAAATAATAACCTTGCGGTCTTCATCCGAGTTGATAGCACGGGAATCGTCACTGGTAATGGAAGTCTTCAATCCCGGAAACATCAACGGGTTAATACCCTTTCTGACCAGTGCCATTGCCTCTTCATCAAAGCAGTCATAAATATGTTCATTGAAAATCGTTGTTGCTTCATTTGCCAGCGGACTGTCGACATAAACCTTAAAGTTGTCGTAGCCATGCACGCGCCCTTCTTCTTTGATCTGGCGGATAAAATACAGCATCTCCTGTGTACGTCCGACTGCGAAGGAAGGAATGACCACATTCCCGCCACGGTCAAAGGTTCTCTGGATCACTTCGGCAAGGATTGACACATAGTCCGGACGATCTCCATGGCTTCTGTCACCATAGGTAGACTCCATAACTACATAATCTGCATCATGAAGATAGACAGGATCCTTGATCAGTGGCTGATTCAGATTACCGATATCACCGGAGAAAACAATCTTTTTCTCTTTTCCCTCCTCCTGAATTGTAATCTCAATACTTGCAGAACCAAGAAGATGCCCCGCATCTACAAAGCGGACACGAATCCCCTCTGCCAGTTTGACTGTTTTTTCATATGGACACGGAACAAAATTCTGGATAACTCCTAACGCATCTTCCATTGTATATGCCGGAATAAATTCCGGTTTGCCCTGACGACGTCCCTTGCGGTTACGCCATTCTGCCTCGAACATCTGAATGTGGGCACTGTCTCGAAGCATAATGTCACAAAGGTGGCAGGTAGCCTGCGTTGCATAGATCGGACCCTGAAAGCCTCTTGCGTAAATTGCAGGAAGATTTCCGGAATGGTCCATATGTGCGTGAGTCAGCAGAACAAAATCCAGGTCGCTTTCCTTTACAGGAATATCCTGATTTTCGTAGTAATCCGGTCCCTGCTCCATACCGCAGTCCACCAGGAATTTCTTCCCCGCCGCTTCCAGATAATAACAGCTTCCGGTTACTTCATGTGTCGCCCCAATAAAGGTAATCTTCATAAGCGAACCCCCTTTGTCTGAAAAATCATTTAAATATATATTGTTGTAACTATTATACACGATTTCATTTGTTTTCAACAGTCTTTTTGTGCAAAAAAGCAAGGCGAGACTTCAAAATCCCGCCTTGCTTTTGTTTGTATGGTTTTTTTAATTTGTATGGTTTTTTGATTTGTATGTGTTTTGTATGATTTTTTGTATGTGTTATTAAATGAATAATATCGACTCTCTCGAGTATGGTATGTTTGGTTTTGTGAAACATCGAACTTCCATCGGACGGTAACGGCGTTTACATAGTTTATTTTTCATCCTCTGTTATCATTCATGCTTCACGAGTTACAATATTTCTTTTTCTTCTTCAATGGCTAATTACTTAACCATGATACCCTGAGTCAGCGTCGAGGTTGACTCCTTCACACCTGCATTGCTGGCTGCATGATATCCACGCACTCGGTAATATGTACCTGATGGGACTGCTACGTCGATT
>NZ_CAKROJ010000072.1 GCF_934372025.1 uncultured Blautia sp. | reverse complement strand
GGGGTGGAAGTGTGGTAACACATGGAGCTGACTGCTACTAATAGGGTGAGGGCTTGACCAAGAAAGCGTGGTTAAGATGATTCTTAAATGTCAACATGTATGTGGTTTTGAAGATATGATAATGAAGCCGGAGCGGACAAAATCTGTTCCGGCTTTTGTATTTATGTAATTTGAAGCGGACTTGTCCGCTTTGTTATATACACAATCTACACAAGCATATAAAGGGTGAACATATGAAATTTTATCAGTTAAAAATCACAAGAAAAGGAACGAAACCTCCAGTTTGGAGACGCTGCCTTATACCTGCAGACATTGATTTTTCAAGATTAGCAGAAATGCTGGAAATCATTCTGGAATATACAGAAACAGACAAGTACGAGTTTGAATTTTTTCAGAAAAAAATAAGACTCCAGAATCTGGATATACAGTCTGACGATATGGCAAAAGGAAACTATGAGTATGTAGAAGCCAGAGGTAAAATGAGTTCGGATCTTCTTGATACAGAAGCGTGGTTTACTTTCAGAGTTAAGGAAGAGGAACTTCCGGAATATCGTGCAGATATTGAGAAAACAATTGAAGATGATGGAGCAGCAGGAGTTCCGAGTATCTTAAAAGAGACAAAAGGTGAGGATGATTCTTTCTGGAGTGCAGATCTTGATTCCAAGAATGAAGAACTGGAAAAAAAATACAGTGTTTTGGGTGCTGTCGATGTAATTGAGAAAAAAATTGCAGAGATGGAACTTGAAGATGAGAAGGAAGTATCTTTTACCAGAGAACCTAAAGTAAAAGATTATCTAAACTCTTATAATAAGGAAGATCTTGTTGCAAGTGCTGTTGAATTGAGTATTGAAACAGAAGGTTTAAGTAAAGAAGAACTGGCAGAAAATATCACCGCAAAAGTACTTGATCCAGAAGTAATGAAAGAAATTTTTCTGCAGGCAGATGAATGGGAAGTAGAAGCTTTTGATCGTGCTGCGGAGAAAAAATGTTTTCTTCCAACGCACAAAGACTGGAGAGAACTGGAATGGTTCAGCAACAAAGGATATATTGTTGCATACAGCGATGATTACGCTGAAGTTCCGAATGAAGTAGTTTCTGTTTACAGACAGATCCGTACACCAGAATTACAGGAGAAATGTCGTCAGTTCAGCTGGATGCGTTCCTGTGAGAGTATGATGGGGCTGATTTATGCAATTGCACCGTTAAAGATCGTATATCGTATGTACCGTAAACGCGATGGTTTCAAAGTAAGCTATGAAGACTTTCTGGAGATTCTCAAAGAGCTTACTGATAAAGAAGACCTGTGTATCATAAAAGGTGGCAAGCTGGTCTGGAGTGCAGTATTGCAGGATGATCTTTATGAGAGAATCGAAGAGTTCCAGGGAGACAGAGATTTCTATATTCCGACAGTGGAAGAGATTCTGGATTATGCGAAAAATGGTTATCCATCACAGGATCCTTCTTACAAAAAGCTTGCTTCTTTCCTGAGAGACGAACTTCAAGTTGAGGATGAAAAGCTGGAAGAACTGCTTTACATTGTTTATAAAGAATTTTCCATGGATGGAATGCTTTCTGATATTATGGAAGAGTTTAAAGAAAGCGGAATTGTGTTTGAATCTGAGTACCAGACTGAGAAATTTGCGTCTATCATGACAGAAGTAAACAACAATACAAGAATGCTTGATTTCCGCGGATATACCCCAAATGAGATCAATCGCAGTTCTGTTCAGAATATTGCTCCGGTAGCTCCGGCAATGCAGTCTTTTGTACCGATGGGGAATGTTCCGACTAATAATATGATAAATATGCAGCCGAAGAAAAAAGTTTATCCGAACGATCCATGTCCATGTGGAAGTGGAAAAAAATACAAAAAATGTTGTGGAAGAAAATAATCACTATAATGTAATATATAGGAGCTGCATACAGATAATATTCTGATACATATATAGAAAGGTGCTGAAACAGAAGATGAAATTATTGATCGTGCGACATGGTGACCCTGATTATTCAATAGATTCACTGACTGAAAAAGGCTGGAGAGAAGCAGAATTTCTTTCTGAAAAACTTTCAAAACTTGATATTAAAGATTTTTATGTTTCAACGATGGGGCGTGCAAAAGATACCGCATCATGCACATTAAAGAAAATGAATCGCACAGCTAAAGAATGCGATTGGCTTCGTGAGTTTGATTATTTGATTGATCGTCCGGATGTGACAGACCGTCGAATCTGTGCGTGGGACTGGCTGCCGCAGGACTGGACTGTGGACGAGCGTTTTTATCAGTATGATCATTGGTTTGAAAATGATCGTATGCGGGAAGGAAACGTAAAATATTATTATGATATGGTGACCGGAGAATTTGATAAAGTACTTGCCGAACATGGATATGTCCGTGAAGGTCATTATTATCGTGCAGAAAAAGCTAACAATGACACGCTTGTTTTCTTCTGCCATTTTGGACTCAGTTGTGTACTTCTCAGCCACCTGCTCAGCGTATCACCGATGGTACTCTGGCATGGGGCATGTGCAGCACCAAGTTCTGTGACGACGTTGACTTCTGAAGAACGACGCAAAGGAATTGCAAGCTTCCGAATGAGTTCTTACGGAGATATTTCTCATTTATATGCCCATAACGAACCCCCGGCATTTGCAGCAAGGTTCTGTGAATGCTATGATAATGATGAACGCCATGACTGATAAAATTGGAAGACCAGCGGTTTTGCCGCTGGTTTTTCGATTTCAAAATCTATTATTTTACGATTTCGTGAGAGATATATTTTTGTTATAATAGAAATATGGATTAATATTTACAGATAAGGAGAATGCTATTGATTTCAAAGACAATGCGTACAATTTTACATGCACTATCCTACGGAAACATAGAAGTAGAGGCTTCTCGCAGGCTTGCAGATATCAAGAAACTGGATGCGATGCGGATCTTTTTAAAAACACTGGATACAAAAGTGTATAATGGAAACCATGAAGTGCCTGTACGACTCTATTTTCCATCGGAAGAAGCCATGAGTGGTCAACCGGTGGAAGGGCAGAAATACCCGGTTCTTCTTTTCTTTCATGGGGGTGGATGGGTCACAGAAAGTGTAGAAAATTATGATCGTGTATGTAGCAGAATGGCACAGTCTACGGATCATATTGTCATGTCTGTAGAATATCGACTGGCACCGGAATACAGGTTTCCTATACCATTTGAGGATTGTTATGAAGCGGCCAAAGCTCTATATGCAGGACGTCTGATTCTTCCGGTTGATCCGGACAGAATCACAATTATTGGAGATAGTGCGGGTGGAAACCTTGCTGCCGCAGTTTGTCTGAAAGCACGGGACACAGGTGATTTCACACCAAAGAGACAGATCTTGATCTATCCGGCAGTAAATAATTGTTATACTGAGGATTCACCGTATAAATCTGTGCAGGAAAATGGACAGGATTATCTTCTCACAGCACTTAAAATGGAAGATTATTTGAAGCTTTATGAAAGCAGTCCAACAGACAGGAATAATCCATATTTTTCTCCATTAATGGAACAAAATTACAGAAATTTACCGGATACATTGATTCTCACAGCAGAATTTGATCCTCTTCGGGACGAAGGTGAAGAGTATGGAAAACGATTGAAAGAAGCGGGAAATTATGTAGAAATACACCGCATTCAAGAAGCACTTCATGGCTATTTTGCACTGGGAATTAAGTTCCTGCATGTACAGGAAAGTTTTGAAATTATGAATAAATTTTTGAATAAAGGAAGCGAATAGAACGTGGAAAAGGGTTATTCAAAGTGGCGTAAATTGGACAATGCAGCACTTGCATTTCCTCTTGTTACAGATAAAAATGATACCAGAGTATTTCGTTTTTACTGCCAATTAAAAGAAGATGTGAACAGTGCGGTTTTACAGCTGGCTCTGGATCAGACGATGGAGAAATACCCGTTGTTTCAGGCAGTTCTGCGAAAAGGACTGTTTTGGTTTTATTTGGAAAGAAGAAATATTCATGCAGTCGTAAAAGAAGAAAAAAGACCTCCTTGCAGCAGCTTATATATTCCAGATCAGAAAACATTGCTGTTTCAGGTAAGTTATTATAAAAATCGAATTAATTTTGAAGTATACCATGCTTTGACAGATGGTACAGGAGCAATGAATTTCTTAAGTGAACTGGTGCAGAATTATCTGATTTTGAAGTATCCAAATGCTGATTTGCCAAAGGCAGAACAGGTCGAGGAAACTACTCCCGGTGCACAGGAAGAGGACAGCTTTTCGCAGTATTATTCGTCAGACATTCCGAAAAACAGAGAGAAAAAACCGGCAGCAGTTAAGCTGAAAGGTGAGAAACTGCTTCATTCTGATATGCAGATCACGGAGGTAATAATTCCAGTAAAAGAAACACTGGCACGTGCACGTAATTATGGAGTATCTGTCACAGTATTTCTTACAGCAATGCTGCTTTGTTCGATTCATGAAGAAATACCAAAGAATCGTCAGAAGAAGCCGATTGCACTGATGATTCCTGTAAATTTACGGAATTATTTTCCATCACAGTCAATGACAAACTTTTTTGGCTGGATTGAAGTTGGCTATACTTTTTCTGATGATACAGAATTTCAGGATGTGTTGACAGATGTGAAAAATCAGTTCCGGGACAAGTTGGATAAAGACAAGATTGCGATGGATATGAATGGATATGTTCGACTGGAAAAGAATCCTGTTATTCGCGCAGTGCCATTGGAAATTAAGCGATATTTCATGAGGGCAGGTGCAAATCTTGGAAGTCGCAGTGTCACAGCAGTGTATTCAAATATTGGAATTCTGCGATTTCCAGAAGAATATAAAGCATATATAGATCGTTTTGGGATTTTTGCAAGTACCAATTCGTTGCAGCTCTGTTCCTGTTCTTATGAGGACCAGATGGTGCTTGGTTTTACATCTAAAATACCAGATGACAGTATTCAGAAAAACTTTATGCGGATGCTTCGTGAAGAAGAAATTTCATACAAGGAAGAGAAAAATGACTTTCCAGGATACGGAGAACAGAATAAAAAAGAAGAGATAAAGATTCTGCAAACATTTACATTCTTATGTTTTTCAGTAATGGTTATTTGTGGAATGATCAATTATTTGATGCAGGATACGCTGAACTGGTTCTGGTTTGCGGCGGCAGGTTGTGCCTGTGCATGGTTGGTAGTCAATATAGCATATTTCAAACGAAGAAATATCCTGAAAAATCTGACCTGGCAGTTATTGATCATAACGATATTGTGTATATTGTGGGATCATTTTACCGGATGGAAAGGGTGGTCCGTAGATTTTGTATTTCCGTTTGGAACACTGGCTGTATTGGGGTCGGTTCCGGTGATTGCTGGAGTCAGTCATCTGGAAATGGAAGAATATTTGTATTATCTGCTTCAGTCAGCAATAATTGGATGTATACCAATCGTGCTGCTTGGAATCGGAGTGGTGAAATATAAAATACCATCTGTTCTTTGCGCAGGTATTAGCATTCTGGTATTGGCAGGCATGTTTATTTTTCAAAAAAAAGATACGTTGAGGGAATTTCGAAAGAAATTAAGAATGTAGAATTATCAGGGAGAGTGCAAAAACTCTCCCTTTTATGTTATGATAAAAAGAAACCACAGACTGAGTTCAAGTCGAACAAAGTCAGGATTACGATAAAGGAGAAAACAGATGTTAGAATGTGATTATGAAGTGAAACAGATAGATGGAGATTATGCGCATCTGCAGAGAATCGACCGCCCGGAGGAGGAACAGAAACTGGTTGCCAGAGCACTCCTTCCGATGGAAATTTATGAGGGCTGTATCCTTCATTATGAAATGATGCAGTATAGTATGAAATAAACCCCAGGAGAAGTACAATGGAGCAGTATTACTACAATCATATGGATAAGCAGAAGCAGGCCGCCTACCATGGTATCCTTCAGGGCATCACCAGTCTGGCGGATGAATTCCAGATTCCGGCACTGGATGGAGAAGATTTATACAATGTTTTCTTTCAGCTTCGTCTGGACCATCCGGAGATTTTCTGGGCAACAGGATATAAATATCGATATTATAAGGAGTCACCGAATATTATTTTTATTCCTGAATATCTGTTTGATAAAGCAAAAATAAAAGAACATCAGAAAGCAATGAAATCCAGAGTAGAGAAACTGGTTCGCCCGGCACAGAATTTTTCTGAATGGGAAAAAGAGAAGTATGTACATGATTTTATCTGTCAGAATGTATATTATGATAAGCTTAAGAAGGCATATTCTCATGAAATCATAGGCCCTTTGGGGCAGGGGGTTGGTGTATGTGAGGGCATTGCCAAGGCAGTTAAAGTACTTCTGGATGCGTTGGGAGTCTGGTGTGTGATCGCAATATGTGGAAACAATCCGGAAAAGGGAATCAAGTACCGTCATACCTGGAACATTGTACGGATTGGCGGGATATATTATCATCTGGACACAACCTTTGATAATACGCTTGGAAAAGGTGATAAAGTTGAAGATATTCGTTATGATTACTTTAATCTGGATGACAAACAGATTTTCAAAGATCATGAACCGCTGATCGCAGCTGCACCACATTGTACAGATCATGACCACTTTTATTATAAAGAGAAAAAGCTTTCTTTTACAAAGACCGAAGATGTGTATAAACGTTCACTTCAGGCAGCGAAAAAGAGTAAAACACTGACGTTTCACTGGAGGGGAGGATATCTGACCAGAGAGGTTCTGGATGAGCTTCTTGGTCTGATCCGTAAGGCCGGTGAAGAAAAAAATAAGACCGCTGTTGTAAATATCAACTGGCCGCAGGCCATATTGCGTCTGTATTATACAGAGGCGCAGATGCAGGAATGTATTACTATGGAAGATGCGAATGAAGGGGAAAAAGAGTAACGTAATACAAAGTCTGATAGTTAGAAATAAAGGGGAGACAGACATGCTTGAGACATTTAATGTTTTACGGATTGATGAGCCTGATTTTGGATGTGAGGGTCGTCCGAACGGGATGGAAGCAAAGGATAATGTTCTGCTGAAAAGTAATTATACAGGGAAAGAAATGACAGTCCGGGAAAGGGATGCCCGGTTATATGAGTTGGATATCAATGAAGGCGATGAAGTCTTTATGATTGATGGTGAAATGCGTAAGTTGCGCTGATTTTCAGCTAGCTGAGTATTCAGGTAAATAATGGATTAAAAGGATATAAAAAATGAGTCTTGAATTAAGCATACTTGACTGGTTTCAGACATTGCATACCCCTGGCTGGGACAAATTTATGACCTCGGTTACAAAGCTTGGGAATGCAGGAATACTCTGGATAGTATTGACGCTGGTCCTGCTGTTCATACCGAAAATGAGAAAAACAGGTATGATCATGGCGGCGGCATTACTTACAGATTTTTTGCTCTGTAACATTTTGTTGAAAAATATTGTGGCACGGATACGACCATATGATGTAAATACAACTATTCAGCTGTTGGTGGAGAAACTTAGAGATTATTCTTTTCCATCAGGACATACGGCAGCTTCCTTTGCATCTGTGACAGCATTATATCTGGCTGGTGAAAAAAGGTTGGGGATCGCAGCACTTGTAATTGCTGTTCTGATCGCAGTATCCAGATTGTATCTGTATGTGCATTATCCGACAGATGTTTTGGGAGGCATTCTTTTTGGATGTATTTCCGGATGGATTGGATATCATATTATTAAATTTGTGGAAAAGAAGAGGTCGATAAAATAGTTATGCACAAAATCAGAGTATCCCTATGTTTTTATGGAAGAGTCCAGGGTGTTGGATTTCGCTACAAACTGCGATATCTGGCAGAAAAATACAGTGTGACCGGTTGGGCACGAAACGAATATGACGGATCGGTCTCGACAGAATTGCAGGGATTGGAAGAAGATATTGACAAGATTCTTCAGGCACTTTACAATGACCGTTATATAGAGATTGACGATATCCGAAAACGCAGTCTTCCGGTTGATGAAGAAGAGTATGGATTCGGAGTCAGATACTAAAGGAGGATGTACGGGTGGACGAATTATACCAGGCAATTGAAGAGAAGATCAAGGCAGCAGGATATCCGAGAGAGATTTCCGGACAGGCTGTTTACGAAGATATCTGTGACCAGATTGAAGGAAAAGAGAACGGCAGTTATGTATTACTGTCCAAGTTTGAAGATGATGTGATCTTTGAATATCACATTACCATTATGGATCATGAATTTAATCTTGGAATTCTTACCATGAGACTTCCGGAAGGCGTATATGCAGCAAATTTTGATGAATGATGATTATTATTCAAATGACTGAGCGGGTGAAAACCTGCTCTTTTACTTTACAGGAGATTACTCCGTAATGTTCCAATAAGTGTGGATAAAATAAAAATATGCAGGGGGATTACTATGTGGATTTTATTTGCAATAGGGTCTTCGTTTTTTGCAGGAATCACGGCGATTCTTGCAAAATGTGGAATCCAGAAAACAGATTCTGATGTAGCGACGGCGGTCAGGACGATCGTAGTTCTTTTATTTTCCTGGTTGATGGTGCTTGTGACAGGAACACTGTCCGGAATAAAGGATATCAGTGGAAATACGCTTTTGTTTCTGATTTTGTCCGGTATGGCAACCGGGGCATCCTGGCTCTGCTATTTCCATGCATTGCAGAAAGGAGATATCAATAAGGTTGTTCCGATTGATAAATCAAGTACGATTCTGACGATCCTTCTGGCACTGATATTTCTGCATGAAGGATTATCCTGGGCAAAAGCAGGCTGTGTCTGTCTGATCGGAATCGGAACCATGATGATGATCACCAGAAAAGAAGGAATCGAAAATAACAGACAGAAGGATGGAAGCTGGCTGATCTATGCGGTATTGTCAGCGGTGTTTGCCAGTCTGACAGCAATCCTTGGAAAGATTGGTATTTCCGGGATTGACTCCAATCTGGGAACCGCGATCCGTACAACGGTTGTGCTGATTATGGCATGGCTGATGGTGTTTATGAAAGGCAAACAGCATGAGGCTCAGGAAATTGAGAAAAAAGAGCTGTTGTTCATCGGCCTTTCCGGAATTGCGACCGGAGCATCCTGGCTGTGTTATTATCGGGCATTGCAGGAGGGCCCGGCAAGTGTTGTCGTGCCGATCGACAAGCTGAGTATTCTTGTGACGATTGCTTTTTCCTGGATTGTTTTCCATGAGAAGCTCTCACGGAAAGCTGCTGTTGGTGTGGTATTGAT
>NZ_CAKROJ010000071.1 GCF_934372025.1 uncultured Blautia sp. | reverse complement strand
TTATCGTAAATAGCTCTGGCTGCCATAAGGTCCTGAGTTCCGATACCAACAGTCTCAAATACGATGATCTCATCATCATTTTCTCTTCCCACAAGTCTGCCTGCAAGAACTTCTCCAAGCTCGCCTGTAAAGTCATCTTCTGTGATTCTGCCTTCTTTAAGAGGAATCAATATGTCGCCTGATTCAGCAAGTACTGCTGAACGAGAATCGAAATAAATTTTGCTTGCTCTTTCCAGGATGACCGGATCCATTTCCTGCATGTCAGGCTGATATGCGCCAACGCAGCTTACAGTAACACCTTTTTTGCATTTGGAAGCATCAAATACCGGACGTTTTGCCGGAGTCATAGTTACTAAGATATCTGCATCTGTAACTGCATCATCTGATGACTCTGCTGCAATAAGTTCTGCACCGTATTCTGCTAATTCAACGGACATTCTTTCAACGAAAGCATCCAGACGTTCTTTGCACATGTCAAAGATCTTAACTTTTTCAAGTTTTCTTGCACAAAGCATAGCCTCTAACTGAGTTGCTGCCTGACCACCTGTACCGATCAGGGCTCCAACCCTGGCATCTTTGACTGCCAGTGCATCAAAGGCTGCTCCTGAAGCTGCTCCTGTTCTTAACTGAGTAACATATGTACCATCCAAAACTGCTACAACGATTCCGGTAGTTGTATCAATCAAAAGTACCTGTGCCGGAGCAGTAGGCAGACCTTTTTTCATGTTTTCAGGAAAAATATTTACAATCTTCAGTGAAGCTGTATCAAGTTCACCAACATAGGCCGGCATGAACAATAATGTTCCGTTGTGTTCCGGTACCTGAATATTTGTACGTAACGGTACTTCGCTCTTACCGTCTGAATAAAGCATAAAAGCTTTTTTAACAGCCTCTATGGAATCATTCATTGAAAAAACACTTTTAATATCCGCTCTGCTAAGCAATAACATATTTTTCCCTCCGCTCTATTACACATTATTGTTTTTTATGCAACGTTTTCTTCTTTTTTCTCAGGTGTGAATGCCTGTTTGAATGTTGTAATACTTGCAACAAATACTACTACAACAATGATCCATACAAGCATATCTTTATTCATATTCTTGACAACAAACGCTGCCGTTGCGACACCGATCACACCAGTGATCATGATAATGATCGACATAAGCTTTTCGTATTTACCGGCTTTCACATATGTGATGGATGACATTGGCATAACTGCTGCACAGGAAGCCATCATGATCGGGAAAGATACCAGCGGGTCCATACCTGCGAAGTATACGATTGCCATACATGGTGCATAGAATCCAACACCCATGGACTGTCCGATACCGCAGATTGCTGTACCAATACCAGCCAGTACTAACGGAGCTCCTGTTAATCCTAATGCTGTATTACCCTGTCCTAAAGTATCAAGAATACCTGTCTGTCTTAGTACCATGAGAACAGATGTTAACATCAGCGCACATGCAATAACAAACTGAACTTTTTTAACCGGAAGTTTACTTACAACTCTTGCTCCGATTATACCACCGATGATAGATGTGATGATCAGAGTGATCAGTGTAACTGGTTCAACTTCTACGATAACCAGGAAGATAAATCCTTCAAACATTACCGGAATCGTATTTGCCACATTAAGTGTACCCGGAATGTAGCTGTCATCTCTTACCAGATGGAACATCTTATAGATGATCGTCTGTGGTGCAAAACTACCGATTCCCAATGTGTCCAGGAAGTTTGTTACAAAACCCTGTATTACGTTTACAGCATTTTTAAATGCGCCGTCACTGCGAATCTCTTCACGATGTTTTAATACATCCTGCAAAAATACCACGATGTAAGAAACCATCAAAAACGCTAAAGCTACCTGAATAAATCTTACCATATCCTTTACCTCTCCAAAAAAATTATATCCCATTTTGAAATCGCTTTATCCCCAGACTGCCGGATCCGTTCTTAAGAGCAGCTATATTTAAAGCGCTTTCCTTTATGATTTCATAATAGATATTTTTTTCACAATTGTCAAGTCTTTTTTCCTATTTGGAATATTCCATCAATTTTATTCCTTGTTTTATGTGCAATGTTGCCAATAACTTTCGTTAGATATTCCTAATAGTGCAACTTATTTGTGCAATTCAAAATCTTTTTCGATTTTATTTGACATCGGAACACAGAAAAAGTAATATAATTATCATATAAGAATATTCCCTGTACTAAATTTTCCCTGTTAACTTTCCTATCAGGATATTTTTTCAATTTCAGAAAGAATGAGGTTACTATGAAAGACATACAATATGTAGGCAATAAGGTAAATGAACTCCGCAAACAGGCAGGACTCACTTTAAAAGAATTGGGAGAAAAGACAGATCTGTCTCAGGGCTATTTATCAAAATTCGAACGTGGCCAGACCACGATTTCCCTGGACAGTCTTATGACTATAGCCAAAGCTCTGAATACTACCATGGACAAACTCTTTCCAACCGAAACCTCCGAACATGAAGATAATTGGGAACATGTCGTCCATCGAAGCTATGAAAACTCCGTACTGTATATGGAAAATACAAAACATATCAACTATCAGATAACCCATAATCTGAATATGGATATGTTCCCTAAGATCAGTGTTTTACTTCCTTCACCAAACGCATCAAAAAGCGCTTTATTTGCACACAAAGGTGAGGAATTTGTATATGTTTTAGAAGGGATTCTGACATTAAAAATCCAGGATAAAACCTACGAGCTTTATCCTGGTGATACTGCACATTTTCGTTCAGATGTGGAGCATATATGGTATAACAATACAAATATGACTACAAAGATACTGACGCTTCACACACCGAATGTACTTCGCAATCACTGCGATGATGCATTGCCGATCGACATCATACACAGCTAAATTATTGTCTGAAATATTTCAGGAACAGCTGATGATATTCCTGTTCGACAGTTTCAAATGGCCGCACCTGATAATCCAGTTTTATGTGGATTTTTGGTGCGTCGCCGGACTGTTTTTCTTTCAACAGCACTTCAAGGTCATACCAGAGCAGATCATTATCTATTTCGTGAAGCTGTGCCTGCTCTGCTTCTGTCAGATCAGAACCGAGAAATTTCCTATATATAATACGCAGAAGCTTTTCTTCCTGTTCCTGATAAAATCCCAGTTCTTTCTTAAACGGCCGCGGCACATCCGACATATAACATTCACTTGCATCATGCAGCAGACATGCCAGTATGACCCGATTTGAAAATCCACGGGCTTCTGCTTCCTTTGCACAGCAGATACAGTGTTCTCCCACTGACCAGAAGCTGTGTACATGCCCGTTTCCACGACATATCATAGGTAACGCATGAGCGATATCTTCTATGCAGATGGCATCCGGATCCGGCTCCATCGGGTAAAACTCTTTTCCCGTATAAGTTCTGATATGATCACTCACAACATTCCCTCCTTTTGATCTAGCTATTAATTTCTACAATCTCATTGTTCTTAAGTGTCACTTCGCCATCACTCATGTTTTTACGCAGCAGTGGAACACCTTTTCGTATATAAAACTGGTTTTCTGCCACATATGCATCCGGGTTTCCGGACGGACTTAAAGTTCCACCCAGATCATCATAACTCACATTATTTCTGAAGGTGTTATGGATTGCCTCTTCCAGACAAAACATAATGCATCCACCCTCATTCAGTCGGCTGTAATTATATTCATAGACAGTTCCGTCACCTGAATCAGCATCATATGCCATACCATCCTGATTCAGTCTCGTATCAACAGCCTCATTGAATCGAAACAGTGCGTCTTTGCATTTCCACGGCCAGATAGCTGCTGCGACCTTTCCCATCCTGTCCTGTGGATGACTGTAGATCCGATCATTCATTTCTGACGCACAGGAATCTGACATATTATGCTCAACCAATGGCCTTAAGGCATACATCGGGGTAAGTGCGTCACCCCCTGCATTTTTGACATAATTATTTTTAAGAATGATATTTTCATGGCCATACTGCAGGAACCATTCTTCCTGAAGCTCTGCACCAGCAAATCTGGCATGCTGATAGGAATATCCCACTGCAATTCCCCAACGGCTTACATTCCATACACAACAGTCTTCAACAGTTACCCCGTCGTATCTGGCAACACCCGTCTGCTCTTCGTTCTCCGGCTTCAGAGCGGTCATATAAATACCGCCATTGTTCATATGTTTATTGTAAACATTTCCATTCACATCATGTACCATAAGATTCTGCAGGATAATCTCATGAAGTGTGCCTCTGTTCTGGGCAACTACAGCCACGCCTGTTCTGTCCATTTTGTCCGGCTTTGAATACTCTTCTGAAACAGTATCTTTATTGCTGATTTCCAGATCATGGATCCAGATATATTCCGCATCATAAAGAAGTACTGCAGAAGAAACATTTCCCTGATATACATGGACTGGAGAATCCAGCGGAGTACCATAATCCTGATACCAGATTCCCGTTCCATTTGCACAGATATGCGGCAGATCACCTTCTCCATAGGATGCAAGTTCAATCAGAGCATCCTTCTCTCCTCTGCCTCTGATATGCAGATACTGATCCTCAAAAACAGATCCACGCTCCAGCAGGACACGGTCTCCTGCTCCAAGTTCTTTCTCCATAATCTGCTGCAGAGTTCTGAAAGGTGTCTCCTGAGTCAGACCATCATTTGTATCATTTCCTTTAATTGAGCTGACATAATATGTTGTGGATTTCCTTTTCATATTCTATCTCCCGTATTCTTTTTCTGATGATCATAGCTACTTCTTCATAAGAAAAGCTGTCCCCATGATATCTTGTAAACAGATCTCTGTTTTCATCATAGAATGCCCGTATTTCTTCCTCAGGAATCATTCTGTAAGAATAATGTTCCTTTATTTTACCACTCTCCGAAACAAAATCCAATCGAAAACGTGTCTGCTCATATCTGACATATGCCGGCAGAGAAAATTGCTCCATCCCATAAACAATTTCTCCATCCTGCAGCATCTGTTTTCTTTTCTGATTCTCTATCTGACGTCTACGCTCCACCCCATCCAGTGTATCATCATCGATCAGCTCCATTTTTTTAGCAAAAATAAGCTCTGCTTCTAACTGTTTCTGTTCTGTCTTATCCATTATAAAATCATGCATAAATCCGATTTCCTCTTTATTTCACTGCACCTGTCAGTCCATTTGAAAAGCTCTTCTGCAGACAGAAGAAGATAATTGCTGTAGGCAAAGTACAGATAAGAACGCCAAGCATCAGCATTCCATAATCAACACTGTAACCACTCTTTAAGTTTGCAACCAGCATCGGCATGGTAATAGATCCATTATCCTGCAGAATAACCTTAGGCCAGAGATAGTTATTCCATGCATTCATAAATGTTACCGTCATTGCTGCGCCATAAGTGGACTTCATGACCGGCATATACATTTTGAAGAAGATTGCTACCTCTCCCATTCCTTCCAGTCTGCTGGCTTCGATAATGTCAACAGGGAAAGATCTGGACGCCTGTCGGAAAAGCATGATCATAAACGGCGTGGATACTGACGGCAGTACAAGTGCGATCCAGCTGTTTACAAGTCCCATAGTGGAAAACATTTTGAACAGTGGGATCATAAGTGCTACAAAAGGAAGCATCATTGCCAGCAGAAGAATGCTCATCAGAGTATCTTTGCCTTTGTCATGATAAATCTCAAATCCATAACCGGCGATCGAACATATTAATAAGGAAATGATCGTGATCAGGATTGCATTTCGGAATGAGTTAAACATTGCAAGCCCAAGGTTCTGGTTTGCGATCAGAGTTTTAAAATTCTCTGCAATATATCCTCCGGGGATCAGTCGTCCTCTCACTATATCAATACTCTTATTTGTTGCTCCTGAAAGCATGTAATACAGTGGAAATACTGATAATAAACTTGTGATGATCAGAACTGCATATTTAAAAAAACGTTTGATTTTACTAGTCACGACTGTCACCTACTTTCATCTGGATTGCAGACAGGATTGCTACTGAAACAAGAATAAATACAGATAATGCTGCCGCGTAATTAAACTTCGGTGTCTCAACAAATGAAATATTGTATATGTAATGAGCAAGAGTCATAGTAGATTTTCCCGGACCTCCTGCTGTCAGGTTTACAGATTCATCAAACAGCTGCAGTGTTCCTGAAGTGGACATGATCGCTGTCAGAAGAATGGTTGGTTTCAGCAACGGGATTGTAATTTTAAAGAACTGCTGAACAGAAGTTGCTCCATCAATCCGGCTTGCTTCATAGATTGACTGATCAATATTCTGAAGTCCGGACAGATAAAATACCATGTTATATCCTGTCCATCTCCAGATCAGCGCAATGATAATCACAAATCGTGCCGCCCATGCATTCTGGAACCAGTCTACTGCACCAATCCCCACTTTCGTAAGTATCATATTTACAAAACCATCCGGTGCAAACAGAGACTTAAAGATCATGGAATAGGATACCAGTGATGTTGCACATGGAAGGAATATCATCGTTCTGAATACGCCTTTGCAGCGAAGTGTTCTATCATTCAGAAGCTGTGCCAGGATCAGAGCCAGGATCAGCATAACCGGTACCTGAATGATGAAATAAAATACTGTATTAAATAAACACTGTTTAAAAGTTTTATCTTTTAAGATTCTGCTGTAGTTTGCAATTCCTACCCATGTCTGTGCGTCACCCATTCCCTTTTTAAAAGAAAGCAGGATCGCCTGGAACATTGGATAAAAGCAGAATACAAAAATCAGTAATGATGCCGGAATTAAAAATGCCCAACCTGTCAGGTTGTGTCTTTTCTCAAGGCTCATTTTCTTTTTTGCATTAGAAGTACTTGCCATTAATGACCTCCTGAAAAACAGGGCTGCCGCAAAATCACGTCCGTATTTTGCGACAGCCCAGATTAATTGTATCCTTCAAAGGTGTTAAGCATACTGCCTAAACTTTATTATCCTTCGATGTTAAACTCAAGTGTATCCTGTGCTGTCTGAAGTTCTTCCTCTACATCAGCACCTTTCTGTACAACGTTTGTAACTACATCTGTGAGTGCACTTCTGATATCTGAGTAGTATGCGCCACAGTCAAATGCAGGAACTTTGCTGGCGAAATCCACAATATCAGAGTATACTTTCTGTCCACCGTAGAAATCAGATGCTTCCTGATATACTTCAGATTCAGCTGCCGGAAGATAACTTGCAATTGCACCTGCATTTACAAGAAGATCATCATAAAGTTCTACACTTGCACCAAATGTAGATTTGATGAAATCATAAGCGAGTTCCGGATTCTGGCAGTTAGAAGATACTGCCCAGCTTGCTCCACCGCAGTTTGCATAGTTTGTAGCACCATCTACATCATCTAATGCAGGCATGTTAACGATTGTCCATTTTCCTGCCTGATCTTCTGCAGCCTGTACTGATGACATGATCCAGCATCCGTTGATAACGCCTGCTGCATCGCCATTGTTCATGGAAGCGATATACTGATCCCAGTCAGTGTACTCTGTCATATATCCTTCGTTAACGAGTTCTGCGTAAACTTCTACCGCCTGTTTCAGAGCTTCATTATCAGCAACCTTGATTTCACCATCAACAACCGGAGAAGCACCTGCAGACTGAAGCATTTCCAGTACAAGCTCTGATCCGCCTGAAGTTGTCAGCATCGGTGTACCTGTTTTTTCTTTTACAGTTTTAGCAAGTTCCATAAATTTGGACCATGTGATATCTTTGAAATCATCTGTTGTTAAACCAGCTTCTTCAACGATATCAGAACGGATTGCCATAATCGTTGCACCATTGTCAAACGGTACACCATAGTTTTTGCCATCTACAGTAGAATCTGCGAGTTTACCAGTGGAGAACTGTGTAAAATCAATTCCTGAATCTGTCAGGTCTGTAAATACGTCCGGAAAACTTGCAACGTTTTTGTGATAGGAATAATCCTGCATTAAGAAGATATCCGGAAGTGTGCTGAAGTCACCGGATGTTGCAGCTGTGATCAGTTTTGTTTCGATATCAGTATATACGTTTTCCTGGATATCCAATTTGAAATCCGGGTGATCTTCCTGATACAGTTTTTCTGCCTGCTGCATTGCATAAATATTGAAGTTCGGGTCCCAGCACCATACGGTTAATGTCTGGTCCTCACCTGCTGCTGCGGCCGGAACAGCTGCGATCATAGAGCCAACCATTGCAGCTGCCAGTAAAACACTTAAAAATCCTTTTTTCTTCATTTAAAATTTCCTCCCTTGAAAATTTTTAATTTATTAAGTTTCTGTTCTTTTGGTACTTATAGAATACGTGCTTTCCAGAGCTATTTCAATTCGCTTTTTGCTTTGTTTTTTAGGAATCTTGCTCTTTGGAATTGCTTATGATATTATATAAAAAATGTTGCACATAATTTTTGATATATTTATTTCATCTGAACAGAATATCCTGTAGCAAGTATATTTTTTATTTTTTTTGTGCATTTATTCCAAACATAAAATACAAGTGCTCCTGCTTTTATTGGCGGCACTTGTATCGCATTAGACAAAATCACTAAATTTTTCAATCCAGATTACAGCAATATGAAAGGAGGCACTTTCTATGAGCACACAGTCTCTTCGTTTCACTCCTGAAGAATCTACCTCACAGAATGTCAGACTTTTGAATGCATCCTCTTCCCGCTATGAAGGTGACTGGCCAAGCATTCCCCACTCGCATTCTTTTACTGAATTATTTTATGTACGGGATGGACATGGCGAATTTCTCCTTGAGGATGAAATATATCCAATTTCCAAGGATGATCTGATCATCGTCAATCCTCATATCAAACACACAGAGATTTCAAAGGGAACCCCTCCTCTCAGTTATTTCACTGTCGGAGTAGACGGATTGTCTTTTTCTTTTAATACCCAAAAAGAATATCGCATTTTCAACTGCAAACAAAAAAAGAAGGATCTGTTATTCTACTTTAACTCTCTGTTTCAGGAGCTGGATGAACAGTCCAAAGGATATGAGATCATCTGTAAGCACATGCTGGACGTTTTGCTTCTCCAGCTTCAGCGCATTACGGACTCTCCTTTTGAACTGATCACATCACAGACTCCCAGCAGAGAATGTGCATACATCAAGCGTTATCTTGATTCCAATTACGGAGAAAATATCACCCTGGATCATCTGGCCGCGCTCAGTCATCTGAACAAGTATTACCTGAGTCACAGATTCACAAAGTATTATGGAATTTCTCCGATAAATTATCTGACACAGAAACGCATCGATGTTTGTAAAGAACTCCTTGAAAATTCAGATTACGGGATTTCAGATATTGCTCATCTGGTAGGATTTTCCTCTCAGAGTTATTTATCCCAGAGTTTTCGTAAATCCTGTGGCATGACCCCTGGAACTTATCGTAAACTCAAGAAAAAAGATAAAGAAAAAAACTGAATGACCCGGCATTAAAATCGTTCTGTTTTACACCCACTGAAAAAAATCAATAAAAAGTTCTGGACAAAACGTAGTGCAATGGTTAATATATATAGAGTATCAAGATAAATTCGCTTAAAAATTGTGCAGATTTTCTGTTATAATTTTTAACAATGTTCTTTTTTTAAGCAATTTTTCTGACAAAGGAGAGTATAACATGTTTGGATTTTTCAAAGGAAAAGAAAAAGGAAATGTAATTTATCCACCTTGTAAAGGAAAAGTAGTTCCGCTTACAGAAGTTCCGGATCCGACTTTTTCTGAAAAGATTCTTGGTGACGGATTTGCAGTGATTCCTTCTGAAGGAAAAGTATATGCACCTGCTGACGGTGAAGTGACTATGGTATTCGATACACTTCATGCAGTGACACTGACAAGCAGTCAGGGTGCTGAACTTCTGATTCACATCGGACTGGATACTGTTACTCTTAAGGGAGAACCATTTACAGCACATGTTGCAGCCGGAGATCAGGTCAAAAAAGGAGATCTGCTGATGGAAGTAGATTTCGACAAAATAAAAGAGGCCGGTTTAAATACGATCACTCCGGTTCTGATCTGCAACACAGATGATTATTCTAAAATAACGCTTCAGAAAGAAGGAGATGTTGCGTTAGATGAAGCCGTTCTCAAGCTCTCAAAATAATCTCTGTGCACCAAACGTAACTAGCTGGAGCAGTCCAGTTTAGTATAAACAAAAGGAGGGGGAAATATATGAAATTTCTTCAGAAACTCGG
>NZ_CAKROJ010000070.1 GCF_934372025.1 uncultured Blautia sp. | reverse complement strand
CCTTGTACTTGCTTCCATCACAGCATCATCAGGATCGACTCCACGAGGTGCCGGATCCCGCATGCTGGTCGGAAAAAGCGGTAGAATTGCAGGCACTATCGGTGGCGGCGCTGTCGAGTATCGTGCTGAACTTATGGCCCAGGATATTCTTGAGAAAAAAAAATCCTGTGAACATGAATTCCGACTGAACCGTAAGGATGTTGAGAATATCGGCATGATCTGTGGTGGTGATGTTACCGTCTTTTTCCAGTATCTGGATCATAATGATCCGGTTATTTCAGAAATTACAGAAACTGCCGAAAAATCATACGAGGAACGAAAGGATTTCTGGCTGATCTGTGATCTTAAGACAACCTCCGGCATGAGTCTTTACAGCTCTTCTTATGGCCTGATTGGAAATGCCGCTGTTCCTTCATCCATATTATCGTCCTTGTCTGCACAGCCATGCCGTTATCGCGGTGATGATTATGATTTGTTTTCAGAACAAATAGGCACATCCGGAACTGTCTATGTATTTGGTGGTGGACATGTTTCGCAAAAGCTTGTACCAATATTAGCAAGTGTTGATTTCCGCTGTGTCGTTCTGGACGACCGCCCGGAATTTATTGATCCTGTGCTTTTCCCGGATGCAGTTGAAACGATACTTTGTGATTTTAATCATCTGGACCAGAGTATCTCTGTCACAGATGCAGATTACTGCTGCGTCATGACACGTGGACATGCTTATGACACAATCGTGCAGGCACAGCTTCTTGCCACACCTGCATGTTATATCGGGGTTATCGGAAGCCGTGCAAAAAAAGCAGCTGTTTTCCGCAAGCTTGTGGAAGAGTACGATGTTACCGAACAAGAACTGGAACGGATTACCTCTCCTGTAGGACTTGAGATTAAAGCAGAAACACCGGCTGAAATAGCAATCTCCATCACAGGACAGATGATAGAGGTTCGTGCCGACAGAAAGGCTGCCGCAAAATGATGACAAAACCTGTATATCGAACTGTAATCTTTGGTGCCGGACAGATTGGACAGATGACTGCAAGACTACTTGGCAGTTCCTGTAAACTTTTGTGCTTTGCCGATAATGACTCCCGGAAGCATGGACAGCATATTGGCCATGTTCCTGTCTGTTCCCCAGATGATGCAGCTGCACTTCTTCCGGATCTGATCATCCTGGGTGTATTAGATGAAGAACGACGTAACTCTATGAGAAAACAGATGGAAAGCTTAGGTTATCACGGACCATTTTGTGATCCATCTGCCCTTCGCATGTTCGATGCACGGATTGCTGTTATGCGTCTCTTATCAGAGCAGATCTATCAGTTAAATATTCCGGGAGATGTTGCCGAACTCGGTGTTTTTCAGGGTGAATTTTCTTCCCTGATCAGTGCTGCCTTTCCGGATCGCAAGATCCATCTTTTTGATACTTTTGAGGGATTTTCAAAAAAAGATGTGGCAATAGAGACCTCCTGCGATCTGTCCCGTGCCAGAACAGGTGATTTCTCTTCTACCGATGTTGACTCTGTTCTTCGCATTATGCCTGATCCTGCACGGACTGTGATCCATAAAGGATGGTTTCCGGATACTTTTGCCGATGTCACAGATGCAGCTTTCTGTTTCGTATCTCTGGATGCTGATCTCTACGCTCCGACTGCCGCTGCACTCCCACTGTTTTATGAACGCCTTTCTACAGGCGGAGTTCTCCTGATCCATGATGTGTACAGCACACAGTTCTCCGGCTGCAAAAAAGCTGTTGATGAATTCTGTCAGAAAAACCATCTCTTCGCAGATCCTGTATGTGATCTGCATGGAAGTGCAATACTTCGGAAGATATGACTCTTCTTAATACGCAAAAACCTCCGGTTCACTCTGAACCGGAGATTTTTCTCTCATTGTATAGTCCTATTCCACGTCTCTGCCTGACATTTATAAAGTTCCTTTAAGAACATTTTCCAACTGTTCATCAGATAGATCAACATGCAGGATGTATTTGGCAGACAATTAACGCCTCAGTGGAATGGCCGATGGTTTTTCTCTCTTTTTAATATATTATTTTTACTTGGCTATGATCCGGAAACAAGCTATGAAAAATCTCACCGCGAAACCTGGGTAACTCCGGACGAGCAATACATTGACTTTCTTACGGAACACATGCTTCCATCTGAAGAACACACACTGGAGAATGTACATAAGATCACCGAATGGGTTCATGCCCATTTAAATGAAGATGGACAAATCAAAGAAGTCACACATTCCGCTTATGGAAGAATTCTCTGGGATATTCGAAACAAAACAGTTCGACCTGATTACAGAACTGTCATAAATGATAGCATGGCAAAATAATCGGTATTACTACAAAATAAAAAGGAATTCTAATATGGCTCGACATATATTTTTAACCAGAAAAAAACAGATTGGTAAATCTACGTTGCTTCAAAAAATATTAAAGAATTACCAGGGAACTGCAGACGGATTTCTGACCGTACGGACAAAAGAATATCTGGGAGATCAGTATTCTGTCCATATGTATCACCTGAAAGAACCCAGAAATCCAAATGAACAGAATCTTCTGTTTGTGTGCGGAAAAGCCAATGAGTATACTACAGATACTTTCAATTGTCTTGGTTGCAGGATTCTTTCCATGTGTTCTGACTGTTCCCTGCTCATTATGGATGAGCTTGGTCCACATGAGGCAAAAGCTGCTTTATTCCGTGAGGAAATCTTACGTCTTCTTGATGGACAGATTCCTGTTCTTGGCGTTTTACAGGAACCTACAGAAGCCTGCTGGCCTGAAATAGTAAATCATCCAAACGTAGAAATAATCACACTTTCCGAAAGCAACCGAAATGATTCCTCTTTGTACGAGCATATTCTGTCGGATTTTTGAGCCTCTGCTACAGTAAAAATACTATTATATATTTCGGAATCGGAGGTATAAGCACCATACGTATCGTCCAGAGATGAACGGTATAAATATGCGTGAAACAGAATGAATATATCCCTGTGTTTTTTACATTGCTCACAAACTCAATCCAACAAATAATCTTTCTTTTATATTCGGATCATGATTTTTGCCATAAATTCACCATCCTTATATGTAAAGCTACTGGCACCACCATTTCTTTCCGTGATATGGCGTATGGATTGAATTCCTATTCCATTTCCCGAATGCTTTGTAGACTGAAAAACACCATTCTTTTCCAGTATCTTTGCATCGAAATTATTTTCAGCCTGAATCAGAAGAATATGTGTATGATGCAAATACATCTTTATAACAATCTTTCTTCTGGAATCTTCTGTCTTCAGACTTGCCTCTATTGCATTTTCCAGAAGGTTTGAGAGCACCAGACATATATCCATCTCATCCCCAGAAAAATTCTCTGGAATATCAATCTGTGCCAGAAAAGGAATACCTTCTTGTTTTGCATGATCCGAATAATATCCAAGTATACTGTCTACGGCCTGATTATCACAGAAATGTAAATCAATATCTGGCATTTTACTGTCCGCACGTAAAAGATATTCTTTAACTTTTTCCATATCTCCTGTTTCTGCCAGCGCAGACAACTGAAGACAATGATGCCGAATATCATGACGCACCTGTCTTGTCTCTTCAATAGCTGTACAAAGATTGTCATATCTTGCCCGCTGCAGAGAAAGAAAATGATTTTCCTGCTGAAGCCTTGCATTTTTATTCAGACTTAATGCCATCATAAGAAATATCGCATAAAAGAGAGTCAGAATTATTAAAAGAACAATGCTGACTACTATGTAAATCTGTAAAATCCGCCCTGTATATAAAGTACTCTGATATTTTGGGACCATGAATTGATTTAATCCGATAAAAATCAACGGCAGGATCCAGAATATATACCACGTCTGAGCGAAATTTTCATCTGCTATCAGAATCCGTACCATATGCGTGGCAGGATACCATGCAATCAATACAAAGCTCAGACAGATGAGATTATAAAAAATCCCTGCTTTCACACATAACCATAATTGTTTTTCTGCGATATCAGGTTCAAAGATCATAATAGCATTTACTGCTCTGGACAGACTTTTTACGCACGCAAAAACAGCACAGACTGCCAGAAAAATACTACTGGATTTCCAAATCGAAATCTGAAGAGTTTTATGATAGATCAACATAAGAAGTAACAATATGGGAATTAAAAGCAATCTGGTAGTAATCTGAAAAATATAACAAACAACACCGCCTGACAGACTGATTCCAAGAAGCAGAGGAAACATCCACAACACAAGTTTAAACGGTGTCTGTCTAAGGTAGGCCTTTACCGGCAAATATGCAAGAAGCATACCCGGAATAATCACAACAATTTCCAATATAGGGCGCATCATTTCAATCATTTTATTTTCCTCTCTGAAACAGAAATTCCATAAAAATCTGTCGGGCATTTTTAAGCAGCTTACGGCTAACAGGGATATTGTTACCATCCTCCATAAGAAACATACTTCCATCAAAATCAATCGCATGTTCCAGATTAATAACAATGCCCCTGTTGCACAAATAAAAACGAGAATCCATTTTCAATAAAACCGTAAATGCTTCAAAAGACTGACGAGTAATCAATTCTTTCCCACTGGTAGTATGAATGTGGATCATATGCGAAAAATGTTCTGCGTAAATAATATTTTTAAAAGGGATCTGTATGTTACTTCCATTCACTTTTACATCAATATACTTTCCAGAATCTGGAATTCTGGAGAGTATTTCATCAAGCAGTGATGAAATTTCCTTTTCATTGTATGGCTTTACAAGATAATGCAGCGCTCGTACTCTAAAACCGTCCAATGCATGATCTGTAGATGTTGTAGTAAAAATCAGAAAACAATCTGAATTTGTCTTTCTAAGTTTTTTTGCAATTTCAATTCCATTTGCACCATTCATATAAATATCCAAAAATACTACTGTAAAAGGGTGTTCTTTTTCTGCCAGAAAAAATTCTTCTCCTGATTCAAACTCAACAAGGTCAGCAGGGATATTTCTTTTTGAAAGCTGGTTGCAAAGCCATCTATACAATACCGCGCGCTCTTCTTTTATATCATCGACAATCGCAATTCTCATAGTCGCTCCCCCCTTCATGTTTCTGCAACATATAAAGAGTATAGCATAAATTATTTATCCAATCCATGAAAGTGTTTTTGCAATTCGTGCTATTTTCTGCTGTTTCGTGACAGAATCCTTGAAATCCTTCTTACTTTTCATATAATAAAACAAACGTAACTGTTCAGTACCCTCACAACAACTTGCTTGATTCCACTAAATCTGCTTTTAAATTTTTAGTGAAAGGAGGAGATTTGTGTATCGTATCGCAGTATTAACTGATTTAAAACATGAAGGTGAACATTACGCAAAAGTAATTAAAAATTACTGTATAAATCAAAAGCTTTTTCCAATGCTTAAAACTTATCAGAATCAGGAAGTTTTTTTTAAAGATATACAAACAAATATCCCAGATATTGTACTTCTTGTGTTGCCGGGAGTAGATGGACTCAATGCTGTCGAACATCTTCGTTCCTTATTTCCCGGATGTGGAATTATCTGGTGTAGCAATTTAGATTTTTCACTTCATGCATTCAGGCTTCGGATAGAATACTTTTTTCTGGAACCAGTGAGAGAATATGATATCCAGGAAGGGCTTAAAGCCTGGTTCAGATTTAAAAAAATTCACTTTAAAAGACTACAAATTCAGGAGGAAAAAGAATGAAAAGAAGAGCTTTAGTACTTGCAATGACCACATTAATGATCACTATGACATCTGGAGGTAGCCTGACTGCCGTATATGCTGAAGAGATGCCAACAGCAACAGAGGAAACTGCCGAAGCAACAGAATTGCCAATAAAACCTTTGTCTTCCAAAATAGTAGATGAAAATCCTTATATGGCAAAAAGTGATTCCAATATTCACCATGACTGCTATAATACCGACTCTACAGATGAGGTACTTCCAGTTGATATCTATTCAGAAATCAATGTTTCTTATGAAAAAATAAATCCTAATGCTTCTCCTGCAATCTTTTTTGATACCTATGGACATGCTGTAGTTCCTTTCCTTGGAGGCCTTGCCATTCGTGATATAAATGCAGATGAAACCCAGACAGAAGGCTGTTTTTCACCAAAACAGCATGATGGCGGCGGCTATATGATACAGAGTTCTTATTCTTTTGTGGACGAGAGCAACCGTCTGGTATGTCCTACCAGCAACAATCATGTCCTTATGCTGAAGGCAACTGATGACGAAGGTAATGTCCTTCCTGAATTTGAGAAGGTACTTGATATTGACATAAAAGCAGCTGCAGAAGAAAAGCTTGGAAAAACACTGGATCAGAATCTTCTTTCTGTTGTATTTGATTATGATGGAAATTTGTGGTTTGCAACAGGTGGTTTTCGTATTTATCCAGACAGAAATCAACAAGGTGCAATTGGTTACATTTCCAGAGCAGCCATTGATTCTATTCTGAATAACGAAGAAACAAACCTGTCAGATGCCGTATTTGTATATGAATTAACTCCTGGTGAAGGTGCAGAAAATGGAATTTCCGCTTCCAAAGATGGCGCTGTAATACTCACAAATACAAACTGTTATCTGTTCCAGGCTGATAATGGAATAAATAAAGTATGGCAGACTGCTTATGAGAGTGTCGGTGCCAAAGAAAGCAAAGAAGGTGATTCTACTACTGGCGGCGGTCTGGCATGGGGAAGTGGCTGTTCTCCATCTCTGACAAAAGATCTTGTTATGTTTACAGACAACCAGAACCCCGTAAATCTGCTTGCACTTGATATGAAAACCGGTGAAACTGTGGCAACTATGCCAGTCATTGATGAACTTCCTGAGGATGTACAGGTATCTGTTGAGAACTCAGCAATCGTATACGATCATGGATCCGGAACAGTAAGTACTATCGTATGCAACTGGTTTGGTGCAGGAAGTGCCAACCTTGGAAAAGAAGACAGTGATTCTTCCATCCAGAGCTATGAGAATATTTATGATGTGAACTGGTTAAGACAGGGAAACAGCATGATTGCTCCTGGTGTGGAACGCGTAGATACAATAAAAACAGATGATGGTTATGAAATGAAGAGCATCTGGTGCAGAAGTAATCTCTCTGACACCTCTATGCTGAAACTTTCTACCGCGACCGGATACATTTACGGTTATGTTCAGGATATGGAAACCAGCATGTGGCAGTATATTATGCTTGATTTTGAGACCGGTGAAACTGTATTTACAATGAATGTTTCAAATAAACCTGGATATAATAACATGGCAATCGGAATGTATGCAGGAAACAGTGGAAATGCCCTCTATTGCCCAACCGGATATCTTGAGCTTCTGAGATTACAGGATCGATTTGTATATCTTCCGGAAATGCCTTACCGTAAAGTCAATCTGGATAAGGCTAACCGAAACATCTTAAGTCAGGATAAGTTTGAGACTGACGGTGGACAGGGAACTGTCACAGGATGGCTGAATACTGTCACAGTTGAGAATGTTCATCCAAATACTACTGTTGCTCTTCGCATGAAGGGTATATCTGGAGAAACCGAAAATCTTAAACTTTATGCCTACGAAACAGATGGATCCTTAAAAGAAGTACCTGCAGAACTGTGGCATATTCAGACAGAAGATGGTGAAACACCAGATACTTTATCTGACAATATATTATACGAAGTTCACTTTACCGCACAGGATAATGAAGCGTTTGATCTTTGCGAAGAAGAAAAAGAAATTAAAATCTCAGTTGTACTTGGAAACGCATAAACAAAACTTGTATCGGGTAGGAGGTAAATAAAATGACTATTTACCTCCTACCCGATTCTTTATTTTTTTGGATATGTCCGGCGAAGGTTAACCTTATTCCAGCTCACATTTGTACGTAATACCGGAGTAATAGCCGGTCTTGCTAATGCAAATTAACAAATTAACACAAGCAACTTTCTTGACAGTAAAAAATACATCTGCTACAGTAAAAATACTGATACACATTTCAGAATTGGAGGTATAAATCATGGACGAAAATATAACAAAAAGAAATGAATGTCTGGCAAAGACAGTGATCAAAGGACTGGAATCCCGTAACATGTCCGGTTACTATGCCGCAAGTAAAGAAGATGCACTGAAACAGGCTCTGGAACTGATTCCTGAGGAAAGCACCATCGCTATGGGCGGATGCGTCAGTGCCAAGGAGATTGGTCTTGTTGAGGCTCTGGAAAAGGGTAATTATAACTATCTGGACCGTTCTAAAATGGATCCGCGTGAAGGCCTTATGGCAGCATACGATGCAGATGTTTTTCTCTCAAGTGCAAATGCCGTTACCAACGATGGTATTCTGGTAAATATTGACGGAAATTCCAACCGCGTTTCCTGCATCGCTCAGGGGCCAAGAAAAGTCGTATTTATTGTAGGCATCAACAAAGTCTGTTCCGATCTGGACAGTGCCATGAAACGTGCACGAAACGTAGCTGCTCCTGTGAATGCTCAGAGATTTGACTTAAATATCCCATGCAGAGAAACCGGCAAATGCTTTGACTGCAAATCTATGGATACTATCTGCTGTCAGTTCCTGATTACCAGATTCTCCAGACACACTGACAGAATCCATGTAATTCTCGTTAACGACACACTTGGATATTAATCTCAAAAGCTGACACCTACGGATTGTTTCGTGCGTTGCACTTCCACAATCCTATCCACTATTCGCATATCGTGTAGCTCACACTCCACTTTTATGCTCATATTGGGGCGGGTCCCAAGGTCATTCTCCCACCTTTGTGCAAGCACAGGTGGGTTCAGACCTTTTGACCCTGGTATCTTATAATTATATCAGGAATTGCACAGATATCTCTGCACCAGTTTCAGGCCTTCGCTCGGTACACAAAACACATCCCTGTGTGTTTCGCATTCCTTACAGACCTGATTCAGATCAAACCACTGAACCTTCTCTACTTCTTCTTTCTGAAGAATAAGCTCGTCTGTATTTACAGGTTCTTTATAGATATAAACAAACGCTACTTCTTCATCCCGGAATATTTTTCCATAAAATTCCTTTGCAAAAGATATCGGAAACGTTCCCGCAAAATGCAGTTGTTCCGGTGCTGCACTGATTCCCAGTTCTTCCTTCAGTTCCCGAAGTGCAGATTCCAGCGGTTCATCTCCTGCCTGAATATGCCCGGCCGAGGAAGTATCAAATTTTCCAGGAAAGGAATCCTTGTTCTGTGAGCGTTTTTGTAAAAGTACCTGAACTCTGCCATCCATTTCACGGATAATCCATATATGAGCTGTTCTGTGCATAATCCCTTCCGCATGGGCTTTTTCCCTTGATACAATCTGCCCGGTAGGATTGCCTTTACTGTCTATAACATCAAATAATTCCATTTATGTTCTGCCTTTTGTCAATATATTCCATTCTGGTTTTCTATTTCATTCAACAATCTCTATCTGGCATGCTTTCATGGCTTTCAGTGCAGTCTCATGGCTTTCCGGTGTCACTCCTGCACAACATGCAGCATCTACTATGATCGGAACTTCCGGAAGGGCCGCTTTTACCAGAAGTGCATTGGAAATCACACAAATATCTGTACAAAGACCAACAAATGTAATACTGCTTATCTCATCATCAATGTTCAGCGCCACCAACTCATCTGCCAGATCTGTAGAACCAAAAGTTTCCTTATCGATCGGCTTTGTTTTTCTTAATTTATCAAGTTCGCTTCTGATCTGCCAGCCTTCTGTATCCCGGATACAATGCGGCACCGGAAGCTTTTTGCCCTCCTGCGTATCCAGATACCATGTGTCATGCGTATCTCGTGTAAAGAAAACTGTTCCTTTGAAGTTTCTGATTTTCTCTTCTACTTTAGGAACAATTGCGACAGCCTCCTTCGTTCCAAGAGCACCATCAATAAAATCATTCTGCATGTCTACAACAACCAAAATATCCTGCATAATTTTTTCTCCTACTCCAGACTCTTTTATTCGTTATTTTAGATAGTTATATTATAACATGCATATTTGATAAAGCTATATTTTATAAATATTTTTACTCTTATTCATACTTCAATTCTTCAGCCAGTTCAAGAATGCCTCGGCATTCTTGCTGCGAGATGTGCGTCATGCAATGCATGACATACTTCTTCTGCGCATCTCTGCAATCCTGCCGGAGGCTATATCAGATAATTCTTCAGGAGAAATAGAACCAAGAATCGAACTTCTACGTTGTTTTACCTCTAAAAGCTCTATTACCGTAGCTGTTGTAATGAAACCATTTTCTACTCCCGCACTTCAAGCCACTGGTCAATGTTCCCAAAATGTACCGCCTGCAGGTTATCTACATCA